>JAUVYX010000007.1 GCA_030602865.1 Dehalococcoidia bacterium
GCATTCAGCAGGCATTCCGTATTATGAAAAATCAGAATCCTCGCGGTGGGCGTATCATTAACAATGGCTCGGTTTCGGCCCACGTGCCTCGACCGAACTCCATACCTTATGTGGCAACCAAGCATGGGATTACCGGGCTGACCAGGTCCGCTTCACTCGAAGGTCGTAAATATGATATTGCCTGCTGTCAAATTGATATCGGTAACGCAAAGACCGAAACCTCCTCGAGAGTTGGCAGGGGAACTCTACAGGCTGATGGCTCAACTAAAGCGGAACCAATGATGGATGTGTCCGAAATAGCAAGGGCAGTGCTATTTATGGCGAGTCTGCCACTCAACGCCAACGTCCAGTTCATGACGGTCATGGCCACCAGTATGCCGTATATCGGCCGTGGCTAAATCGACCTGACTCTCTGTAATAAGTCACCTTTTATATTCCGGTTTTTTAGAGAGAAGTTCACTGGTATAGTGAATTTATTAATATATTGAGGCAGGAATTATGAGTAAAATTGGATTCCTCGGAAGTGATACATTCACCATTATTGGACGCTGTGAACGAACGGGTATGCTCGGTATCTGTGTTGCTACCAGCCCAATCGCCGTGGCAAGCCGCTGCCCCTTTGTGAAAGCCGGTGTCGGGGCAGTTTCTATCCAGGCTTTCACTGACCCGCGTTTAGGCCCTCTGGCAATTCAACTTTTGGAAATGGGATACTCTGCGCCGAAAGTGCTGAAAGAGCTGGAGGAGACTGATATTGAACCCGAGATGCGTCAGGTTGGAATAGTTGACAGGGATGGCAACAGTGCCGCACGCAGTGGTAATAAAAACTTTAAATGGTATGGTGAAATAGTTAAAAAGAATTACGTGGCCATGGGAAATGGTCTTACCGGGGAAGGCGTAGTCAAAGCAATGGCAGGTGCCTTTGAAGATTCTCCGGAAGAGTGGCTGGAGGATCGCCTTATGCGTGCAATTACGGCAGGTTATGAGGCAGGTGGTCAGATAAATGGACTGTTGTTCTCCATAGGCCTTCTTGTTAAAGACAGGGATAATGCCCTTTCAAGGGTGGACCTGCGGGTTGACCACAATAAAGAACCTCTCAAGGAAATGAATAGAATCCTTGATATTTACAGGCCGATGATACCCTACTATACCAACAGGCCTTCAACTCCCGCTATGGGAGAACCGGAGGAATGGCTGCGCAACAGCATGACACCATCAGCATTTCAGAAATACCAGGAGGACTATCTTCTTGGCGTTATCCCAAAAGATTCCTGGTAGAGTGCTTTTAAAACTTCGGCATTATTGCTTTCATTCCTCGAAGGCAAAGCGGATGACGTCGTATATGATGCGCGCTGCGAGTATTGCCGTAATTCCTGAAGGGTCTTTGGCTGGCGTAAGCTCAACTATGTCCATCCCGACAACCTTCCCCTTTTTAGCTATTCCCTGTAATAGTTCTGCTACCTCGTAGTACAGAAAGCCTCCATGACTGGGTACACAGGTGCCTGGCGCAATAGAGGCGTCAAAAGCGTCGCTGTCAACGGTAATATAGAATTGCTCTCCATCAGGGATCTTAGCCAGTGTTTCCTTCAATCCAAGTTGTCGTATCTGGCGTACCGATAATATTGTTGACCCCGCAGCCAGGGCGTCTTCAAAGTCAGACTTGTTTGCTGAACCTATTCCCCTGATACCTAGCTGGCTTATCCCTGAAACATGGCTCATCTCGGAACAGCGGCGCATTGGTGTGCTTCTGCAGTAGGCCGTCCCGTAACGTTCCTTGAGGAAATCCAGGTGAGCATCGAATTGGATAACATGGACCAGCCCTCTGTCTGCAAAGCCAGCCACGCACGGTGCCGTGATGGAATGGTCGCCACCCAGCATGACAGGCAAGGCGTTACTTTTAACTATGTTATTAACGGCCGCCCTTATTTTGGGGAAGCTTTTCTCGGTATCCGTAGGAATGATATCCACATCACCTGCATCTACAACGTGAGTTTTCTTGGATAAATATATGGCATTGTCTTCAAACTCATAGAAGCCACCTTGTCTAAACGCATAATGTGCTGATGCTTCCCGGATTGCCCGAGGTCCGGAACTCTGCCCCGGTTCATATCCCGGCCCCATGTCAAACGGAACTCCAAGTACTGCGACATCGGCGTCAATTCGTTCCGAGTAATGTTGGCTGTCTGCTTTTCCAAAGGTGATAGTCATAGCATAGCCTCCGGGACATTGTCCTGCGCAAATTTGCGGATGCTGCGTCTTCCCTTTATTGCCTCCCACAATGTTAATGGCCTGATAGGTATATTATGATTTCTTGTTTAGTTTCAGAAACCCAATGTCTTGGTAATCCCCTGCAATAGTTATTTCATTAATGTAACTGGAAAATCCCGTTGCTGTTACCTTTATACGGTACTGGGTATTGTTTTTCAGTTGCCAGGCAAAGAAGATGCCGTCGGTATCAGTTCTAAGCTGAACCGGTGTTTTCCCTTCACTTTCCAACGTGACTTCTGCTCCAGTGATTGATTGGCCTGAATCGGCACTGATAACGGTACCTCGTAAGCGGCTGGCATGGCTACTGTAAAACACGGAAGGATGGATGTTATATTCAGGGTGAAGTGGTATTGCTTGTTTCTCCTTTATAAGTTTAGATAGCTGGCTTTTGGGGTCTTCAATATCTCCAAAGACCATGGCATCGCAGGGGCAAGCCTTAACACATTCTGGCATTGTCCCTTCGTCGATATTTTCCACACACAAATCACACTTGTCTACTACGTTATTGTCATCCCGAAAATAAAGCGCTCCATAAGGACAGGCCGTAAGGCACTGACGGCATCCATCACAAAGAGATTTATCTATCACTACTATACCGTCGCTACGCTGACTTAGTGCGCCGGAAATGGGGCAGGCGCTAACACAGGGTGGTTCGCTGCATTGCATGCAGAGCAAGGGGGTCAGGTTACGGATAACATAAGGATAACTTCCAATTTCCTTTTCCTCAGGCCAGATGCGATAATACTCGCGTCCTTCGTATTTTCCATAAGGGATATTATGATTACCTTTACAGGCAGTCATGCAGGCTTTACAGCCAGTGCACGATTCTAAGTCTATCAGTAACCCGTATCTACTCATTTTCCTCTTTGTCGCCATCTTTATATAGACAGATAACAGCCTCGCAATGGGCTTGTCCTGCGCTCCATGTTACGTAATGCTCTGGTATGAAATCTTGCACATTTAACCCCTCTTTGCCACGTGAAGTTGGATCCATAAGGCAGGAGCGATGTCCCCCACCGTATATATGCCAGACTGCCTCCGGGTGAATTCCTTCGGTTACCTTTACCCGTACGCGGTCCTGCCATCCTGTTACCCTTGATTCTATGCGTACCCAGTCGTTGTCCTTAATATCCAGGTCGGCAGCGCGTTGCGCATTGAGCCAGAGGCGTGTATTTCCCAGTTCTCCTTCTAAATATTTTTCCAATAGCAAGGAATTATCACGAAAGAAATTGCACCAGAAATAAGAGCACTTGCCGCTTAATAGGTAGAACTCGTTCTTGGCTTGTGGCCGTATTTGTATTTCGTGATAAAGGGGCAGAGGGTCATACTGGTGTTTATATCCTTCCTGTTTCTGTAATGATAGTGCCCGCGTGGAGTAAATATTGAGCCTGCCGCTATCGGTATCCCAATGGTTTTTAATTCCATATTCAATGTTGCGAGTAACTAATGGAGTGGCATAATAGACTCCATGCTGGCGCAGGTAGGAATAATCGATGCCATTTGGAGCTAACTGAAAGTCCCAGTACTCATCCAGTGTAAAATCGTAATATTCCCCAAAACCTATGCGGTTGGCTAGCTCCTTAATATAATCAGTCCATGGGCGTTCTTCGAACTGGGGGTCCACCACTTTTTGAATAACTGAGAGGAAAGAAAATTCCTGGTTTTTTTGTTCAGGTACGTATGTGTCAATCTGGGCAAAGCCATCATCCCTCTCCAGGAAAGCAGCCTCCGGTAGGACGATGTCGGCATAATCAGTATCGTCATCAGGCCAAACATGGCTCTTTACAATGAAATCGACCTTTTCAAAAGCACCACGCCATTCCGAGCTATGTGATGCTAGAACGTCAGAACCGATTATAAAGAGTGCCTTGATAGGATATGGCTCCCCGGTTTTAATTGCCTTGAGCACGTTCTGTACTGCTCCAATGGGATATAGTGGCAGCTTGGTAAAGATGGAGGGGTGAATCTTCGAATCCCAGTCCACCCGCTCCGGCTTCATGTCATATACTAAAATGGGGATGCGGAAATCCGCAGGGCTATTTAAATTAAGGCCATTGGGCCCTGTGGGGCCGTAGTACTTCCCCCCGGGACGATCAAAGACGCCCAGTAAACACATCAGTACATTTCGGGCCCGGCACATCTGAAGACTATTGGTGTATTGTGCCGAAACATTGTTCTGGCTGTAAATACAGACGCTGGGGCGCGCTGCACCCATATCCCGGGCCATCTCCTCGATTTTTGCTGCTGGTACATCAGATATATGCTCGGCCTTGGCTGGGGTATATTCCATCGCTCGCTCTATCAAGCACTGAAAAGCAGTTCTACAGGTTCCAGAAAAGTCAGTAGTGCTGATATCAACAGTCCCTGTAAGCGCAGGCTGCCTGGCTTTACCTGGAAGGCATGTTTTGCCAGTGTCATTATCCCATACCAGGTAATGCCCCATGCTGTCTTTGAGAGGGTAGCCATCGGGACGGATAAGGATGGGAGCGTTGGTTTTTTCCAGGAGGAAATCGGCGTCGTAAAGCTTGTCCCTTATTAGCACGTTGATAATGCCCATTAAAAAAGCAGCATCGCTTCCAGGCCTGATAGGTACCCATTCGGCACCGTGAGCATAGGAGCCTTCATTAAGACGTGGATCTACAAAGACATATTTCATGCCATGACGAATAGACTCTGCAAAGCGAGCAGCACGAGGAATTTGGCGTATGCCATTAAGCAGGTTGTGCCCTACAAATAGGGTGTAACGGCTGTTTGTAAAGTCGTCTTTGCCCATATCATAACCCATGTCTTCACCTGCGGTTAGTTTGTTTGCAATGTCACCATCAGCATAACAGGAGGTAGTCGAAGTATGTATATCATTTGGAGTACCGTAGTGATGGGTAAAGTGATTAAACATGTATTCAAGGGGAGGATGTGTACGCAGGAAAGCGACTTCTCGTGCCCTCCCTTCATTGCGGTATTTGTTAAATACGGATGCAATTTCACTAAGGGCTTCATCCCAGCTGATACGCTTGAATTTACCTTCGCCTCGATTACCAACACGCCGTAATGGAAATTTGAGCTTGTCAGGAGCGTAGATCTTGGCAATAGCAGCCAAAGACCTCACGTTCTGCTTACCATCATAATAAGGAATATCCTCTCTCCCTGTAATTCTTTCCACTCTGCCATTAACCACCTTGACCTTTACCGGTGAATACCAGTCTCGTTCTGAGGTTGTGGTGTAAACCCAACGCACCTCCGGCTCTGTCGAGACTTCATAGGGTTCAAGGACCTCAAGCGTGGTCGTATCATATGGTGTATCCTTTAATAACTGCTGATTACTATCGTTATCTGGGGTAGGATGCCAACTGGATAACTCGCTTATAAAGTCACTAATAAATGTGACGAGTGGTTTATAGAATTGAGAATCAGTTTTATTCAAACAGGCAACCAGTTTTGGAACCCATTTTAGAAGATGCTCTTTCAGAAAGTTATTGGCATCGTAAGAAGCACCAGCTCGGCTCGTATTACGGTATAGAAAATGCATAAACTCCAGTTCGGCAGCAAGATGGTCTGGCAAGTCAGCAAAACGACGTGATACCCGTAACCCGTATTTTTGGTAAGCTTGTTTTACAGCAATGGTTCTATCACCTACCAATCGTTTGTTCGCTTCTACCTGCATGGATTCGTAAGGATAACAGACAATACCTTTAGCAGCATATATAAAAAGCCCGGTATGCTCTATCTGCCAGTCTTCTAAACTAGCATTGGCAAGATGTGACCGAATGGAAATCTCTAGTTCTTTGAGGCTATGATTTAACCCCGATGAGGGAGGAAGGTTCTGAATATGCAACCCAAGTTCTCTAATCAATGATTGGCCCAGGTAATTAACGATGGGCTGCCTTGGATACTGCAAGCATTGCGAGAGCAGTAGTAACATATCGCTGAGATATTTAAAGGTTACCTTGCTTGTAAACACATCACCTCTTTAAATATAAAGTAATATAACTGAAGAACGTGTCTTTATATTATATGAATTGTAATATTAACCGCTTAATAATATCAATAGATGTCTATTTGTGCTACCGTTCCAAAGTTCGGGATAGAGAATTAAGTTGATTCCTTATTCCATATTTCTATCCATAGATTCGGAATGCAATACCAGAACCTTTTGACAAGAAGGCGAGAAAGGGTAGAAAAAATTACTACTTCCTCGCCTGTATGTCATACATAGAGCAAACTATCCTGTCTTGGCAAAGGTGGCTTACCCCCTATCTCTTCGCGGTTTTAACCTGTCAGGGAAAATACTATATACTTTTACCAGGATTGTAAGAATACAGGAGTAAGTTTTGCCATATTATTTTATCTGGACCATCGGCTGCCAGATGAACAAAGCAGAATCACAGCGGATAGCCGGCTATCTGGACTCAATAGGTTATCAGAATACAGACAGCTTCAAGGATGCTGACCTTGTGGTGCTCAATACCTGCGTGGTCAGGCAGAGTGCGGAAAACAAGGTTTTAGGTACGCTGGGACTTTTAAAAGGGTTAAAAAACGAAAGGCCAAATCTGTCTGTAATACTTACTGGCTGTTTTGTTACACCTCGTATCGAGGAATTGGAAAAGCAATTTCCGCAGGTAGACCTTTTCTTTAAACCTGGAGCTTATTTAACTTTTAGCGACTGGCTTCAGGGACAAGGTTTTTGTTCAACCTTTAACACTCAGCATCTGCCGGCAGCTAAAATGTGTTGCTCCCCATGTGCTCAACTTCCTATAATTCAAGGATGCAACAATTTTTGCTCCTACTGTATTGTTCCATACAGGAGAGGAAGAGAAAAAAGCCGCCCCCTGGAAGAAATAGTCAGCGAAGTCCATAGCCTGGTTGAGGCAGGAGTGAAAGAGGTTACTCTGCTGGGGCAGAATGTTAACTCTTATGGGAATGATCTGTCAGGACATCCTGACCTGGCTGACCTGCTTGCTGAATTAAACGGTATTGGGGATTTAGCCAGGATTCGTTTTTTAACCAACCATCCCAAGGACATGAGTATAAAGTTAATAAAAACCATGAACTCTCTCGATAAGGTTTGTGAACATATTAACCTTGCTGCCCAGTCTGGAGATGATAAAATACTTACAGCAATGAGACGTGGATATACTGTTGAGTACTTTCGAGACCTCGTTGATTCTATTCGACAGCACATCCCTGATATCTCTTTAAGCACAGACATCATCGTAGGCTTTCCAGGAGAAAGCGATGAGCAGTTTGAGCATACCTGTTCCATGCTTGAAAGTATTGCCTTTGATATGGTGCATGTGGCAATCTACTCTCCCCGACCTGGCACTATTGCCTCGAGGAAATATGAGGATGATGTCCCGATAGAGATCAAGAAGAAAAGATTCAGTAAAATTGAGCAACTTCAGGAAGTTATAGCAGGTAAGAAAAACTCTTTTTACCAGGGGAAAAATGTTGAGGTTCTCGTAGAGGGCAGAAAAAAGGGAAAGTGGTATGGACGTAGCCGAAATGATAAGCTAGCCTTCTTTGAGGACAATCATGATTGTGTGGGTAAACTTCTTACAGTTAAAGTTAACAAAACCAGCCCTTGGGCATTGCAAGGTGAAGTCAGGTATAATAACTAGTTAAAATAAGGAGGCATATTATGGAGTTTTTTACAGAAGGCATCGGAGGGACTATTGTTTTTCTTGCGTTAATGTTTGGTATGGTCTATTTCGTACTGATTAGGCCACAACGTAAGAGGCAGAAGGAACATGAAGAGTTGACCAGTGAGCTAAAGAAAGGCAATAAAGTGCGTACTGCCGGAGGTATCTATGGCGTGTTAGAAACTGTCGGCGACGAAACTGTAACCCTGAAAGTAGAATCAGGTGCCCTTTTGAGAGTGGCTAAAGATAGTGTGATTACCAAACTGGACACCATGGATAAGTAGAGCTTTCGAGTTAGCTGCCCTGATTAATAGACAGACTTATTTGCCATGGCAGAGTAGACATGGATAGACGTGAAGAAACTGAAGTAAAAATTGCCAGGCTAAAAAGAGAGCTTAACGCTGTTATAGTAGCCCATAATTACCAGCGCCCTGAAGTTCAGGATATCGCTGATTTCACTGGCGACTCACTTGAACTGGCGCGGAAATGTGTTGGAATCAGTTCGAAAACTATTGTCTTCTGCGGCGTTCGCTTTATGGCAGAAACAGCAGCTATACTCAATACTGATGCCACGGTGCTGCTGACTAACCCAAAGGCAGGCTGTCCCTTAGCCAATACCATTGATGTCAATGAACTCCTGCGATGGAAAAATCAATATCCGGAAGCTACCGTGGTATCTTATATAAATACTACAGCAGCAGTTAAAGCGGAGAGCGATGTTTGTTGCACTTCAGCCAATGGAGTAGATGTAGTGAATGCCATGCCGGGGGAGAAAACCTTATTTATTCCGGACAGGAATTTGGGGCATTATGTTTCTACAAAGACCAAAAAGAAAGTAATACTTTATCCGGGTGTCTGTTACGTACATGATAGGATAACCACTGAGCACATTAAACTGGCAAAACAGCGTTATCCCGGGGCAAAGGTCTTGGTACATCCCGAATGTCGTCCGGAGGTGATAGATCTGGCGGATGCTGCGCTGAGTACCTCTCAAATGATACGTTATGCAGAGCAGAGCAGTGATAGAGTTTTTCTCATAGGCACAGAAGAAGGGATGTTACACTCCCTTAGAAAAAATAATCCTGGAAAGGAATTTCATTTAGTAGCTGACGATTCTGTTTGTTTTAATATGAAGATGACTACTTTAGAAACTGTTGTTGAAACCATGGAAACAGGGAAGAATGTGGTCACTGTTCCAGAAGAGATCAGGGTTAATGCTAAACGTGCCATCGACCGGATGCTCAGTATAAGCAAGATGAGAAATAAATGACTCACTACGACTATATTGTAGTAGGTAGTGGTATTGCCGGTCTTTATTGCGCACTGCTCGCCATCGAGCAAGGTAGTGTTCTTGTATTAACCAAGAGCAGTATTGATGACTGTAATACAAGACATGCTCAGGGAGGCATTGCGGTGGCTATAGGAGCGGGTGACTCCCCTGAACTTCACTTCAAGGACACCATAGCAGCAGGAGATGGACTATGTGACTCTGAAGCAGTGCATATCTTGACCGATGAGGCTGCTAATTGTATTACTGACCTTATTAATTTCAAGGTTCCCTTCGATACTCTAAATGGAGAAATTACCTTCACCCGAGAAGCCGCTCACAGCATCCCTCGCATTATTCATGCTGGAGGTGATGCCACGGGTGAGCACATCGAGGTCTCTTTATCTAAGTTGGTGAGAGCTTCTGGAATTAAA
The DNA here is from genome assembly GCA_030602865.1 of Dehalococcoidia bacterium. The sequence goes on from JAUVYX010000007.1 coordinate 9,603, forward strand.
GTCCTGGAACATTGCCTTGTCAGCGAAATATTATCAGAGGAAAGCAAGGTAACAGGGGTAAAAGCAATTGATTGTCGAACCGGGTCAGTGGATGAATACAGCTGTTCGTTTCTTCTATTAGCTTCAGGAGGACTTGGACGTTTATTCAAATATACCACTAACTCTGATGTAGTTACAGGAGATGGAATAGCCTTGGCCTATGAAGCCGGGGCCGAAATCTGTGATATGGAATTTTTTCAGTTCCATCCTACAGCCCTCCGCCTTGCTGGAGTAGCCCCCTTTTTAATTTCAGAAGCTGTTAGAGGAGAGGGAGCTATACTGAGAAATTCAAAGGGATACCGTTTTATGCTGGACTATACACCTCAAGCTGAACTGGCGCCCCGTGATGTGGTAGCTAGAAGTGTAATTTACGAGATGGAAAAAACCAGTAGCGATAAGGTGTATCTTGATGTCACCCATTTACCTGTTTGCTTGGTTACCACTCGCTTTCCTAACATATATCGCTTTTGCCTGGATAATGGCCTGGATATGACCAGAGAACTTATTCCCGTAGCTCCGGTGGCACACTACCTTATGGGTGGTGTCAGAGTAGACCTGTGGGGAGAAACAAACATCTCTGGCTTGTTTGCAGTCGGGGAAGTGGCCTGTACAGGAGCACATGGAGCTAACAGACTGGCGTCTAATTCATTACTTGAGGCAGTGGTGTTTGGTAAAAGGGCAATAGAGAAAACAAAACTGGACGGGGCCTCAAGGAAGGCAGCCCCAAAAGTCAGGAAGCACCAGGACTATTGCTCTCTTCCGGATCGGGAGAATACAGTTAGCCAGGCACCATTAAATCTATCTAATTTACAATCACTTATGTGGGACAAAGTAGGCATCATCCGCTCGGGAAAAAGCCTTCTTGAGGCAGCAAATATTTTGCTGACCTGGGAGCGACTCCTTGCTAAATCTATTGACCGCCCGTCTTATGAACTAAGGAATTTGATTCTCTGTGGTCGACTGATGTCTGAAGCAGCTTTGCTGCGCAAAGAAAGTCGCGGTGCCCATTTCCGTACTGATTTTCCTCAGTCTCTGCCAGCCTGGCAACACCATGTCATCTTCAAACGCAAAGAAGGAGCTAACAGGAAAAATTGAATTTCGAAGATACTGAAATGCTAACAGATGCCATTATCGGGGAAATTGTTGGTCGTGCCTTAAAAGAAGACCATGTCAGCGAAGATGTTACTACCGATGCGCTAATCCCTGTTGACCAGCACGGTATTGCTCGCCTCATCTCTGAGGTCCCAGGGATTCTTGCTGGAATGAATGTAGTTAATAAGGTTTTTCATAAGGTAAACCCAACTTTCAAAATAGATAGCAGGATTGAAGACGGGTCCAGGATGCAATCAGGTGACGTTATTGCCATTATAGAAGGTGAGATAGCGGGTATCCTGAAAGCAGAGAGGGTGGCTTTAAATTTCCTTCAAAGACTAAGCGGTATCGCTACAGAAACAAACCGTTATGTAGAGTCAGTAAAAGGGCTGCCGGTTTATATCCTGGATACCCGGAAAACAACGCCCGGATTGAGAGCGCTGGAGAAATATGCCGTTAAAATCGGAGGCGGAAAGAACCACCGTATGAATTTATCAGACAGAATCCTTATTAAGGATAATCATCTGGCTGCGCTCCGCTACCATGGACTGAACCTCCATGCTGTAGTTACAAAAGTAAGAAAAAATGCTAATCCCAGGCTGCAAATAGAGGTGGAAGTTAGCACCCCACAAGAAGCATTGCAGGCTGTTGAAGCTGGTGCTGAGATAATCATGCTGGACAATATGAGCCTCGAAGATATGCGACTCGCGGTAACTCTGGTTCATGGGCGGGCGTCAATCGAAGCTTCGGGAGGGATTACGCTGGACAGGGTCCGCGCTGTGGCTGAGACTGGCGTTAATTTTATCTCCGTAGGGGCTCTTACTCATTCGGTAAAATCCTTGGATATCAGCCTGGATGTCAGGCCACTTTCTTAGCAGCAAACAGCATCGTTTTCAACTTTCTCCAGTTCAGTTTATGCCTGATGTGTCATGCTCTGCTGTTTTTTTGTCTTTCTTTTAGGTGAAAACACCATTGAGATACCGAATATGATAGATGAGGTTATCACAATGGCGGCGCCAGATGGGAGATTGAAAAAGTATGAACTTGTCAGCCCGACCAGGCAGGAAATGACCCCAAATACAGAAGCGATAAAAAGCATTCGTCGCAGGTTGTATGTAAGCTGATATGCCGCCGCCGCAGGATTGATAATGAGGGAGTAGACCAGTAATCCACCGATGCTTCGCATTGATACTGTAACAGTCAGACCAGTGAGTATCAACAGTGAATAGAAGATAAAAGTAGCTGAAATGCCTACTGCCATGGCAACAGCCCGATGACAAATCACATCACCTTTGCAATCGCTTGCAATAAGCGATTATAAATTAAATCTATTGCTGACAATCATTACATACTCCGGAAATGATCATATGACGTAAATCTGCTTCGAACCCATATTCCCGAAGTATGGTAGCCTTCAATGGCTCTAAAGTTGATTCCTCTAAATCGATTACTTTTCCGCAGAGATGGCAAATCAAATCACATTAGCAATCGCTTGCAATAAGTGATTATAAATTAAAGCTATTGCTGACAATCATTACATACTCCGGAAATGATCATCGTCTATCCCGAATACGAATTCAACTCCCTGTGCCTTGATCATGTGTACAATTGTTTCCCACTGATAGCTGGACATATCATTACCAGTGGAGAACAAGCGGAGTAGGCCTCTGAAACCACTAATGGGCTGGATTTCAGTCCTTGCGGTGATAGAAA
>JAUVYX010000030.1 GCA_030602865.1 Dehalococcoidia bacterium
ACGCACCATCTATATGGGTTTATGAGTTAGCCTTAATTCTTGGAGCTTCAGCTTATGTGCTAAGTTGGGGGGATACTGAGAGAGTAGACAAGCACTTAAGGGTGGACGTGTTTTATTCACGTTGTTCTACTAAGTGGAAAGCGATTATAAATATACTGGGTACCGTCATTTGCTGGTATCCTCTCTTTATAGCTTATATGCTTGTAACAATTCCCTGGGCCATCAAGTCCTGGAGAACTCATGAAGTAATGATGGAGAGCTATTGGTATCCTCCCTTCGGCCCAATCAGAACCCTTATCGTGATAGGTTTATGTCTGTTCTGTGCACAGATAACAGTTAACCTTATTCATCATATTCAATATCTCAGAACAGGGGAAGAATTATGATAGAGGCTATTCGAGAAGTATTAACTCCTGAAATAATCACTGTTCTTTTTATTGGTGGTATCCTGGTTTCAACACTCACTGGGTTCCATATAGCCATTGTAATTACGACACTGGGTTTAGTATTGGGCTTTATAATGATTGGGCCTATAACCCTGGAGATAATGTATGCTCGCTTCGTAAAAATGCTGTTGAACTATACCATGCTCGCAATACCAATGTTTATCTTCATGGGAGATATAATTCAAAAGTCTGGAATAGCAGACGCACTTTACGAAAAATTATACGTTGCCCTAGGTCCACTACGGGGAGGGCTGGCCCTGGCTACAATTCTATTTGGCACCATATTGGCCGCCTGCATGGGAATAATTGCTGCTTCTGTAAGTATGATGTGTATACTGGGACTGGAGCCGATGATAAAGAGAGGTTATGCCAAGGATTTGGCTGCCGGCAGCGTTGCTGCTGGAGGCTGTCTCGGTATCCTTATCCCTCCCAGTATCATGATAGTCATGTACGGACCGATGGCTAACATATCAGTAGGCAAATTATTCATGGCAGCATTCCCCGCAGGGCTGATGCTTGCTTTATTCTATTGTTTATACGTAATCATCAGATGCATCTTAAGACCACTGGATGCCCCTGCAAGGCCACCAGGAGAGGAAACCGTTTCCACTGGTAAGAAGATAAAAGGCTTGGTAATCTCTCTGGTACCACCGGTAATATTGATACTGTCAGTCCTCGGTAGTATCTTCTTTGGTTTAGCAGCCCCTACTGAGGCAGCAGGCATGGGAGCCTTTGCCAGTGTGTTACTTGCACTTGCCTATAGAAAGATGAATTTTACCATCTTTAGGGAAGCTACTATTAGCACATTTAGGATTTCCGGCTATATCTTTTTTCTGGCATGTCTGATATATGGAGCAGTCGGAATGTTTATGAGGCTGGGTTGCCAGGATGTGATAGCAAACTTAATTTCTGCTGCTCCCGGTGGACGCTGGGGGTTATTTGCAATAGTTATGTTCTTCGTTCTGGCCCTTGGCTTCTTTATGGGATGGCTCACTATCCTTTTCATTGTTGTTCCTATAGTATCACCATTAGTTGAGGCTGCGGGCTTCGATCCAGTATGGTTTGCTATCATGATAATGGTTAACCTTCAGGCAGCTTTTATGACACCACCAATGGCACTGGCCATATTCCTGGTATCAAATATGGCCCCACCTGAGTTAGGAATAACCACTTTGGATGTAATAAAAGGTGTAGCCCCATTTGTTGTCGTGATAATACTGACAATAATTATACTTGCTTTCTTCCCACAGATTGTTCTCTGGCTACCTAATCAAATGATACAGCCTTGGACATAGAGCTTTAGAGCATAAAAGAGCTAAAAAGGCCTGTCTTTAAAGACAGGCCTTTTTCTTACCTTTCCCTGATAGGGAGAGGTAAGACATGGATGACATAGAGGATGCTACTCACCACCTGGATTGCCGCGGCAGCAAAGCTGCCTCGCAATGATGGGAGATCGAGGACTGGAGACGGAAGACAGAAATGATACCCTCTCTTTTCATACCCGCGAATGCGGGTAACTACTGATAGACATTCAATAAAGGCTTGGATTTTTTGTTGTGATATAATGAAAACAGGAATAATGATGATAAAGAATTATACGGCAAAATACACCACGATAAGCTCCGGATATATGGGGCAACTGGTTGAATGGCCTGAAGTAATCACCGAAGGCGAGACAATTGAAAAGTGCCGGGAACTCTTGAAAGATGCCCTGCATGAAATGATGCTGGCTTACAAGCAGCAGAACAAGGAGATTCCTCCCGCTGGCGGGCTGCTGGAACAGTTGCCAGTGGAGATAGCTCTTCCTAGTTATTGACACAAATTCTAAACACTAATTTCTAAGCTCTAAACAAATCCTAAATACTAATTACTAAATCCTAAACAAATTCAAATTACTAAGCTCAAAATCCAAAACTTAATGATTCCATACCACTCAGACACCTGGTAGATTCCTGCTTTCGCAGGAATGACAGAGAGGCACCCTCACCCTTATTGATCCAAGCTCTAAACAAATTCAAAGTCCTAAATCCTAGATTCTAAATCTGCTTCTCCCCTGACCCTCTCCCTTATAGGAAGAGGAAAAAGAGAAAAGGGTATAAATGGAGGTATTGCCTTCCTCCACATCACCACCCAGATTGCCGCGCTTCGCTCGCAATGACAGGTTGAGAGACGGAAGGATCTCCTTACTAGCTATATTCAACACGGAGAGATTCTTCGCTACGCTCAGAATGACAAGGGGGAGGCAGGAAGGATAAAGGAGAGAGGGACTGACAGGGGAGAACAAACTCTAAACACTAATTTCTAAACTCTAAACAAATTCAAAGTCCTAAATACAAGACCTGCTGCCTCCACGCCACGTCCGCCCAGATTGCCGCGGCAGCAAAGCCGCCTCGCAATGACGGGTCAGTAGACTGAGGACAGAAGCCAGAAAGATGTTTCTCAATGGTGGATAGATTCTATACTACGCTGCTCAACCTGCGTTTCTCCTCTTCTCGCTACCGTTAATCGTTTACTATCGCCTGGTATATGGCTTTCTCGAACTGCTGGTTAAAGCGGAATCCGGGCTTGTAGCCGTGGCCGAAAACCTGGGAGAAGGCGAGGCCAATCAGCTCTTCGGCAGGGTCAATGAAGAAATGGGTGCAGGCGGCACCGCCCCAGCCATACATCCCCGCCGAGCCGATGCAGATTGACTGTGTAAGGTCGTTCATTACGCCCATGCCGAAGCCGTAGCCGAAGCCGTAGCCGCGGGCATTGACGAACAGGTCGCGGGTATGGTTGGATGCCATCAGCTCTACCGCCTTTGGGCTGAGCAGGCGGAATCCATCCAGTTCTCCGCGGTTCAGCAACATACTGGTGAAGCGCAGGTAATCAGCGACCGTGGAAAGGATGCCTCCAAAGTCTCCAAGCCCGGAGAACACGTCTTTGGGGCCTTTGACCTTGATGCTGTCTCGTGGCTGCTCATATACTTTCAAGTTCCATGAATCGTCCCATGTGTAAGCTGTGGTCAGGCGCTGAATTTTTTCCTCGGGCAGGTTGAAGGAAGTATCCTTCATGCCGAGCGGCTTGAATATCCGCTCCTGGAAGAATTCCTCGAGAGATTTTCCAGAGATGATTTCTACCAGCACGCCGAGCACGTCGAATTCATGGCCGTACTGCCAGTCGGTGCCCGGTTGGAAGCTGAGCGGAATCCTGCCGAGCCTCTCCACGCTTTCCCTGATTGAATGTTGCGGACTTGATGTGCCATCATCCAAGGGAAGAAACAGCGAGCCCTTGATGGCGTCGGAGAGTTCTTTAAGCAGGATAATGGGGGTGAGGCGGGCAGAGGCGAGCCCTGCGGTGTGGGTGAGCAGGTCACGTATGGTGACATCCCGTTCAACCGGAGCGGTGTAAACCCGGCCTTTGGGGCTGTATCTGGCCTTGCCTTCCGGCCACTGGTGTACTATGACTTCCTGGTCAGCAAAAGAGGGAATGTATTTCGACACAGGGTCATTGAGCATCAGCTTGCCCTCTTCGTAGAGCATCATTATAGCAGTGGCGGTAACTGGCTTTGTCATCGAATACATACGGAAGAGGCAGTCTTTTGCCATCGGCTTTTTCGATTTCATGTCCATGAATCCCTGAACGTCGTAGTGAACCACTTGTTCATGTCGCATCACGAGAGTGACCGCGCCGGGCAGGTCGCCATTGTCTATCAGGCCACTAACCAGTTCGCTGACGCGTTTGAGTCGTTTGGATGAGAAGCCAACCGTTTCCGGCGAGACTACTTTTATTTCAGCATTGCTTGACATAATAACATGCCTCCATGAGGTTTATTTAAGCACCTGGCTCACATAAGTGAACAAAGCTATATTGCAGTAGAATACATGACTTGGCTGGTGTTGACAATATAGTCGTGGGGTAGGGATTACTCACCGAATTGCCTCTACAAAACACCGTGCCTTCCATATTGCTTTGTTGTTCCACTCCTCGCAATGACGAAAGAAGGATTATCATTCCTGCGAAACTTGTGCCTGCGAAAGTCGGTAGCAGGAATCTACCCGGTGATCGGGGCAGAGAGGATCTATGAGCTATTAGCTATGTGTTATTATCTATAACTGTTAACAGCAACAAAGATATAGATTTTGCTATACATAACAGTTGCCCTGGTATTATAATGGGGATATAAGAAAAGGAGACAGAAATGGCAAAGACAATCTCAATACCTGAAAAGAGCATTATAGGAATGCTAAAGGCATTGCCTCAAGATACTCTGGTCGATATATTTTCAAAGATATTAATCGAAAGCGATGTGTCCCCCATGACTGATGAAGAGAAGGCATCGTACATCAAGGCTTTGAAAGACTACCAGGAAGGCAAGGTTACCAGTTGGGAAAACTTGAAATAGAGTTTTCCAGAGAGGCAGCCAGGCAATACAGGAAACTACCTCAGGGATACAAAAGCCTTGTAGATATCGCACTTAGTAAATTATCTCAAGGTTCAGGACTGGACTTAAAGCCTATAGAAGGTAAAAGAGATATTTATCGGATCAGGGTAGGTAAGTACAGAATACTACTAAGCAAATTTGATAAAGTTGTTTTGATATTCAGGATAGCTGCAAGAGGAAATGCCTATAAATAGGCTGAGTGAATGGCTCTGCCGCCCTGCCCAATACTCACCCCAGCTCCTCCCAGATTGCTTCGTCGCTATCGCTCCTCGCAATGACGAACAGGGGTGTCATTCCTACGAAACTTGTGCCTGCGAAAGCAGGAATCTACCCGGTGGTGGAGTGGAGAGATCCTTCGGTCGCTTACACTCCCTCAAGGATGACAAAGTAATGCATGCTCTGCGCAATGACTGGTAGAAAGAAGGTAGGAATGACCAGCTAAGACCTGAGCACCCTGTCCTTCATGTTCGGGTCGAGGGACAGGATAGAGCGGGCTTCATCAGGGCTGGCAATCTCCCTGCCGACTTCTCTGGCGATGACCACCACTTTCTCTACCAGTCTGATATTGCTTGAGGGCGAGCCATCAGGCATAAACAGGTTATCCTCAAGACCAACCCGTACGTTACCGCCCATGACAATAGCGGCCGTTGACAGAGGAATTCCTGTCTTTCCGACACCGGTCACTGTCCAGGTCGAACCATGTGGGATGCTCTCCGAAAGGAAGAGCAGGTTTTTAATCGTGCCGGGCATGGCGCCGGGTACGCCGAGTACAAAATTGAAATGAAGCGGTGCCTCGATATACCCTTTCCGCTGAAGATAAACGGCGTTGTGAATCATCCCTGTTTCGAATACCTCTATCTCCGGCTTGACCCCTGTCTCTTTATATACCTTGGCCAGTGCCTCGATAAACTGCGGTGCGTTTTCGTAGATAATGGTTGGCATGTTGTTTGAGCCGGTGGTAAATGAGCCCATCTCCGGGAGCAAGCGTACGGGATTCAGGCGTGCCTCCCAGTCCTTGCCGGCACGTCCACCTGTGGAAAGCTGAATAATCACCTCGGGAGCGGTCTTCTTTATTTTGGTAGTGATTTCGCAGAACACGGAAGTATCGAGCGTTGGCTTTTGCAGGGAATCCCTGGCATGGATGTGAAAAAGTGAAGCGCCGGCATCCGCACAGTGGCGGACATCCTCAGCTATTTCGTCAGGCGTCACCGGCAGGTTTGGATTCATCTGCTTCGTCGGTACGTTGCCGGTCGGGGAGACGGTGATAATCAATTTTTCCATGAATCAAATCCTCGCTTTTACAGGAAAGGTTATTATTTCTGCTTTCTGCGGAATTTTACGCCGTTGATTTTTTCAAACACCTTGATCATTGCTCCCTTATCTTCCTTTCCCAGTCCGGAAGCCAGTGCCATCTGGTATGTGGTGGTAGCGGCATGAGATACCGGCAGTGGTATCTTTTTCTGCGCTGAAATCGAAGCCGCGGCTGCCAGGTCTTTATATGCTTTCTCCATGCAGTAGCTGTTGTCAAACTCGTTTTCCAATATATGGGGCAGGAAAAACTCGGAGGCGAAGCTGCGACCGGAGCCGTTGTTGATGAGCAGGGCGATTTTCTCCTGGTCCAAGCCTAGCTTTATCGCCATGGGGAGCACCTCGGCGAGGGCAGCCATGTTGATGTCGTAAATAAGGTTATTGGTCATTTTGCTTAGTTGTCCTTTACCGATATCTCCCATGTGGATTATCGTGCTGCCGATAACATCGAGCATTGGTCGAATATCTTTCAGGGTGGTTTCATCGCCACCGAACATGATGGTAAGGGTGCCGTCTTTTGCTTTTGACTCCAGTCCTGTTACCGGGGCATCCACAAAACGAATTCCGCGCTTCTGCAGCGATGCGGTAAAGTCTATTGTCCAGAAATAATCGCTGGTCCCGCAGTCCACCAGTAACAGGTCATCTTTTGCTTCGTGCACTATACCGTTCTCTCCCATGACAACGCTGTCTATAACAGTCGCATCGGGCAGACTGAATATAATCACGTCGGACTTTTTTGCCACCTCGGCCGGTGAATTGACTGCTTCAGCACCATGACTGGAAAGGAAAGCCATTGGTTCCTTATCGATGTCGTGAACGATGAGATTGAAACCAGCATTAATGAGATTTAACGCCATCCATTTTCCCATTTTTCCCAGACCAATAAACCCTGCATTTTTGGACATTCATACCCTCCTGATTATTATAAGTACTAAGGTATCATAGCATTATTTATTTTGGGAGAGTTAAAATCGAGCCCTTGTGGACTTATCATTGCCAGGTATCTACTGGTTATAGGTCATTGCGAGGGGTCGCAGACCCCGTGGCAATCTGGGAGGTGAGGCATAAGTGGGGTTATCATTTTTGCATTACTTGTTCCCCAAAGCCACCCTCCTCCCAGATTGTTTCGTCGCTATCGCTCCTCGCAATGACAAAATAAAGGTTGTCATTCCTGCGAAACTTGTGCCTGCGAAAGCAGGAATCTACCCGGTGTCAGGGTGGAGAGAAACTATCAGCTACGGACTACTCGCTAATTGCCGCTGCTTGACATCTCTATCATACTGTCGCATAATCATATATACGATTATGCGATGAGGTGACATGATGAAAAAGATGACTGTGGTTTTCGATGACGACGCCCTTTATACAACGGTGAAGGTGGAGGCAGCCAGGCGTAATCAACAGTGAAGAAACTTATCAGTCAGGCACTAAGAGAGTGGCTGGAGGCTCAAGAAGATGCTGAGCTTTTGTCTGAAATAGAGGCAGCTCGGGCTGAGTGGCAGCAGAAGGGAGGCATAGAGGCTGGCGAGTTTTTCGCCGGGCTAAAAGCTGAGGCCAAAACAGATGCCCTATAGGGTAGAGATTTCTCCACCTGCAGGAAAAGACCTCAAACGCCTGCCCTTTCAAGTTTGCCAGAGGTTGGAGCAGGACATAGTTGCTCTGGGTGATAACTTTTACCCTGATGGAATGCGAAAAATTCAAGGAACAGATAGAGCCTATCGTATCAGGATCGGAAGCTACAGAATCGTTTATGAGGTCTATAAAGAGCAACAAATAGTGGTTATCCTGCGAGTGGCTCGGCGTAACGAGAGCACCTACAAAGGAATCTAGCTCAAAACTTGCCGCTGTATGCTATAGACATCTTCCTTTGTGGAGAAATCCCCTGGTCGATTACCCCTTCGCTGTCCCTAGAGCTTCAGTTCACCCTTCAAGGATGACAGTACTCTAAACTACTGTACCTGTATCAAAGTGAACTCACCGTCTTGAATTGAGCCTGATGGTGGATACCCGCTTTCGCGGGTATGACATAAGAAAGAGCATGTAAGACAAGAGAGGGTGGCAATCTGGGTGGTGATTCGGGATGGGCATGGATTATTCACCTGTCTCCCCAGAGCACCATTCCTCCTCCCAGATTGCTTCGTCGCTATCGCTCCTCGCAATGACAGAG
>JAUVYX010000222.1 GCA_030602865.1 Dehalococcoidia bacterium
GTAGCATCTATCGCAGCTCCAAGTCCAGGTGTACTAGTCATGCTACCACATATTGCTCCAGACAAGACAATCCAGTTAATGTGAAAGACGTAGTAACCAAGAATAAAGCCAGAAAAGACTCCGATTATAGCAACTACTGTGCTAAGCAATACAAGGTAAATACCCATGCCCATAAGTGCCTCAATCACATAGTGTCCATAACGTAGGGCAATAACCGATAAAAAGCATACCAATCCAAAACTGCGAAAAGCCCCCAGTAGGGGAGAATCCAATCGAAAATTAAAGGGACCTATTTTTGCCAGATAACCTAAAAGCAGAGCAACTATAAGCACTCCGCCAGTGGTCCCAAGACTAATCCAACCTAGAGAGCCAATGCGTATTCCAATTTTTCCAAGCATTAGTCCAAGAAATATGACCAAACAGAAAGCAGCCAGGTCAAAGTATGCTACTCCTTTATTTTTAGAATTAGTAATTTTCGGCACATTCATTAAATCTGCCTTTTTTCTCTCAGCGTCCAAATCAAGTTTGAATATCTGCGGCGCCAATTGAACAAACAGGACAACAACCAGGCAACCAAAAGCATAAGCAATAGTGTGGCCTGTGCTTACCAGAGCCTGGGCTTCAGCACCGTAAACAGCAGTATTCTCAATGGCTGCTGCCAGACCCGGAGAACTAGTGTATGCCCCGGTATATATGCCACTGACTAGGAAAGGCGAAAAGATTTTCCCTTCGCCACTCATTAGTCTCGCGGATATATAAGTTGCTATCGCACCTATAAGAGGTATCTGTATAGACAGAATAATGAATTTCCAGCCATAGCTCTTTAAGATGCTCCCGATATCCTTTGCTGCAAGAAGACCTACTGCTGCCAGAAACATTATCAACGAAAAATAGAAAAAGTTCATGCTTACAATGCCATTGTCCAGCATCTTAGAAACTAACTGATAATACTCGGAACTTTCCCCTTGTGAGATTATCCTTTGAGCTAGTAGCCATACTCCCCAACCAATGGGTATTCCAGTAATAAGACAACCTGATGGTCCAAATGTAATATGCTTGAACCTTAGCCTGCCAAAAAGCAAACCTGTAACCACGGTCAGTGATATCAGAACATAAGGGTTAAATAAAATACTGATTAGTTCAAATTTCATTATTTTCTGACTTTTGACTCAGTTCCACAGCTGCCCACTCATCCTCTGTTTCGTCGTAGAATAATTCGAATGACTTGTCGTTATCAGTTATAACACGATATATACTTATTCCGGTCTCTTTCCATGCCTTTACTATCACTTTAACTTTGTATTCTGTATTTTGCCACAAAAAAGATACTGGGCGTTTATTGTAAGTGTGTCCCTTATAGCAATTGACTATTAGTGGAATTTTATTTTACCTCCATTCTATTTATACCAACTTGCCCTCGATTGTTTTATTTCCATGATGTATATCCTCATATGCGTGGCTTTCTCTTATGCCAATTTGTAGATTGCTCATAGGCGAAGGCAATTCGTAAAATTGTTTCTTCATCAAAAGGTTTGGCTATTATCTGCATGCCGACAGGTAGATTATTAGCAAATCCAGCAGGTATAGAAATGGCAGGAACTCCAGCAATATTAATTGTCAAAGTACATACGTCATTAAGATACATTTGCATAAGATCATCGATTTTTTCTCCCAGTTTAAAAGCAACTGTTGGTGAGGTAGGAGTAATCAGTGCATCATATTTTTTAAAAGCGTCGTTATACTCCTCCTTAATAACTGTACGTACTTTTTGTGCTTTCAAATAATAGGCATCATAATATCCAGCAGAAAGGGCATAAGTCCCTAGCATAATACGCCTTTTAACCTCAGGACCAAAGCCAAACTGTCTTGTCTTTTCTGTCATTTCAATTACGCTATCTGCTTTCAATTCCGAAAAACCATACTTAACTCCATCGTAACGAGCAAGATTTGCCGAAGCTTCGGATGGGGCAAGAATGTAATATACAGCCAAGGCATATTTAGTAGACGGTAAAGAAGCGTGCCAGTCTATTTCAGCACCCATATTTTCTAATTCCTTAATAGCTATCTCCAGTGTTGTTCTCACTTCAGCTTGCATACCTTCTACGAAAAATTCCTTTGGAATGCCAATTTTTAATCCTTTGACATCTGGAATCAAGCTTTTAGTGTAATTTGGCACAGGATGTTGAATCGAGGTAGAATCTTTTTTATCGTATCCTGCGATGTTATTCATAATTAGGGCGCAGTCGGTTATATCTTTACTAATTGGGCCAATTTGATCTAGTGAGCTTGCGAAAGCAATTAATCCATATCGACTAACACGGCCATATGTTGGTTTAAGCCCTACTACCCCACAAAATCCAGCAGGTTGCCGAACACTCCCACCCGTATCAGTACCAAGGGCATAGATTGTTTCATCTATAGACACCGCAGCAGTTGAACCACCACTACTACCTCCCGGCACGCAATTTAAATCCCATGGATTGTGCGTAGGGAAAAATGCTGAATGCTCTGTAGAAAACCCATAGCAAATTCATCCATGTTAGTTTTTCCTAGTATTACTGCATTTACTGACTTCAGTTTTTCTACAACCGTCGCATCATAAAGTGGTATAAAATGTTCAAGCATTTTTGATGAGCAGGTTGTCCGTATTCCTTTAGTACATATAACGTCTTTAATCAATAAAGGAATTCCAGTTAAGGGATTAGTATCACCTTTAGCTAAGTACTTATCTGCAGCTTTTGCCTGCTCTATGGCCATAGCATCATTGATAGTGACACAAGCACGAATCTTGTCATCAACTTCTCTGATTCGTTCAAGAACGGACTTTGTTATTTCAACAGAGGAGACTTCCCTTTTACTTAAAAGATTGTGTAATTCATGAATCGTTAATTGATATAGTTTTTCCATCATACTTGTCTT
>JAUVYX010000184.1 GCA_030602865.1 Dehalococcoidia bacterium
ATTAATAATGGATTTAACCCTTAGTTTTTGAAGAGTCCCTTATTTCCTTTAGCAGTGAAAACCATTTCTTCTTCTCCATGTAAAAACCTTCCCATTCCATATAATCCCTCTCCAATTTATAAGATAGGGGACTACCCAATAACCCTTCTTTCCAGGCTCGTTTAAATTCTATAAAAGCCATCCCATATTTTGTTTCAAATTCAACAATTTGACTGTCACATTCTTTAATTTTGCTAATAGCGTTATCGGCTAGTAATTGCAGCAGCTTATCTTCATTGGTCTCTCCAGGGATAATGTTGAGAATATGAACGATACTCTCAGGAATAGCTATTGCGGACATTATTAATCACCTCCCACCGCATAAATATGCAACTTGCCATCTTTATCTTCATAAATTTTACCACATCGATCGCATTTCACCTGGCTATTCTGCCCAAATTCCAGTTTCTCACCACACTCACAAACCCACCCATGTAGCCTGGCAGGATTGCCATAAGCCAGGGCGTAATCAGGGATGTCCGTGGTGACCACAGAACCAGCGCCTATAAAGGCATAGCTGCCGATGGTATTACCGCAAACAATCGTGGCATTTGCTCCTATAGTGGCACCTCTTTTTACCAGACTAGTCTTGAATTCATCTTTTCGCGACACATGACTTCTGGGGTTAATGACATTGGTAAACACGCAGGATGGGCCACAAAATACATTATCTTCCAGAATCACACCTGTAAACACAGAAACATTGTTCTCTATCTTCACATTATCACCGATTTTAACCCCGCTGGCGATAAAAACATTCTGGCCTATGACACAGTCGCGGCCGATTGTGGAACCCGTCATTACATGTGAGAAATGCCATATCTTTGTTCCTTTGCCAACTGTTGAAGATTGCTCCACAATACTGCTGGAATGAACAAAGTGGTCACTGTTATGACCAGTCATGGTAATCATCCTGCCATTCTGCTCCAGAGAACTCTGGCAGGCAGTGAGAACCCTGAGCACTTGAAGTCCTTTATTTCCATCTACCCTTGGTCTGGTACCGTTCTCAATGCAGTTTATGAAATCCTGGCACTCAACCTTCAGTGGTTCCTCTGCAGGAACTGTAACAAGCTCAGGCTCCTTCTTTCGGGGCACCGGTAATCTGCCATGCCATTCAATATCATGAGCATAGAGCCTTAGCTTATGTTCAGATTGCGTATCATCAAACTCAGCCATTTTCTTACTGCCGATAACTATCAGTCGCTGTTCTTTATAAGGATGCAGCCAGCTCACGAAGATGTGTGCCATGGTGCCATCCTTAAAACTCATTGTGGTCAGAGTTACGTCAGCAATGTCAGGGTGTAGATAATTGCCACCATGAGCCGATACATCCAGTGGGGTCTCGCCGCCAAGAAGCAGCATTACAATAGAAATGTCATGAGGAGCAAAGCTCCACAGGATATTCTCCTCGTTGCGGAATTTCCCCAGATTCAATCTGTTGGAGTAAATATACTGAATCTTGCCCAGTTCCCCCGCATCGATAAGCTGTTTTAGTTTTATGACTGCGGGATGGTACTCCAGCAGATGCCCCACCATCAGCAACTTGCCCCGTTCTCTGGCAAGCTCGACAAGTTCCTCTCCCTGCTCTACTTTCAGGGCAAGCGGCTTTTCCACGAAAATATTCTTGTCGGCCAGCAAGGCTTCACGAGCTACTGCATAATGGGTTGCAGCAGGTGTGGCAATTGCGACCCCCTTAACCTCTCTGTCATGGAGCACTTCCTGATAACTGGATTGCATGCAAGCCAGGGGATAACCCAGGGACAACTCCTGCAATATTTCCGGCCTGCTATCACAGATGGTGTGCAAAGCACCCAATTCATCGAAATTTCGTACCAGGTTTTTTCCCCAGTATCCACATCCAATTACCGCTATGTTTCTACTCAATTTATTCCTTCTCCCAGTCTCTCGATATTCGCTTGTTTTAAATTGCATGTCGACCCACGAGCATCAAATAGTAAACTTGCCCTGTCAGCTATGCTGCTGAAATCATAACAACTATGATCTGTTGCTATAACCACGCAGTCCGCTGAAGCCAGATTCTTTTCAGAAAGCTCAACCGAATTCAGTATATGCTGAGCTAGTTGTATCTGAGATACATAGGGGTCGTTGTAGGATACTTTTGCCCCTTTGTTCTCCAGAAGCTGCACTATCTTGAGGGCAGGAGATTCCCTGGTGTCAGCGACATCTTTCTTATAAGCCACTCCAAGCACCAGCACCCTGGCGCCATTCAGGCTTTTCCCACGCCGGTTCAGCGACTCCACGATATGTTCCACCGTATAGTAGGGCATATGTTCATTGATCTCCGCAGCCAGCTCAATGAACCTGGTATGGAAATCAAATTCCCTTGCTTTGCTGGCCAGGTAATAAGGGTCCAGGGGAATACAATGTCCCCCAATACCTGGTCCAGGATAAAAAGGCATGTAGCCAAAGGGCTTGCTCGAAGCAGCGTTTATAACCTGCCAGACACTGATATTCATCCGTTCACAAAGCTGCGCAAGCTCATTGACCAGAGCGATATTTACACTGCGGAAGACATTCTCAAACACCTTGGTCATCTCGGCTACTTCGGGGCATGATACAGGAACCACTGCATCAGCTATCTGTCGATAAAGCAGGGCTGCCATTTCAGTGGATTTGGCATTGATGCCTCCTACTACCTTGGGGGTATTTTTGATGCTGTACCCCTTGCTACCGGGGTCAACCCTTTCAGGTGAGAAAGCAAGATAGAAATCAGAACCACCCTTCAATCCCGAGCGTTCCAGGATTGGCAACAACATTTCCCTCGTAGTGCCGGGATAGGTTGTGCTCTCCAGTACCACCAGTTGTTCTTTCCTGAGATGTGCCGATATCTCTTCCGACTCGCTGATGACATAGGACAGGTCAGGTTCGCGGGTCCTGGATAAAGGAGTTGGTACGCAGATGCATATAGCATCCATCTCAGCAAGCCTGCCCTGATTAACAGTGGCTTCTAAATGATGACTGCTCAGCACGGACGATAAACATTCGTCTGAAATATCAGCAATATACGATTTGCCCTGGTTAACCTGGTCTACTCTCTGCTGCTGAGTGTCGAATCCCAATACGTTAAAACCAGCCTCGGAGAAAGTCACTGCTAATGGGAGGCCCACATACCCAAGTCCTACTATGCCTATCCTGGCGGACTTATCTCTAATTTTATCAGCTAACTTTAACAAATCTCTCTCCCTATTTTAAAAACTCTAATATCTAAACTCTAAATACTAAACAATTTCGAAATCCAAATTTCAAACTTCCAAATTAT
>JAUVYX010000188.1 GCA_030602865.1 Dehalococcoidia bacterium
AAAAATTGAGGGTATATGCCTGGATGACGAAGTCATCCGAGCGGTTTTTGATTTAAAGGGCAGAGGCACAGGATTTATAAGTATCACGAACAAGAGAGTCATATCCTATGACAAGGAATTTCTCAAGGGTAAAAAGGCACTTGTCAGTATACCAATCGACAGGATTGCAGCAGTAGCCAGTGAGGACAACAAGGGTTTTCTAATCAAGAGCGGGTTTTTAGTCAGTGACACTTTAACTATCAGTTCGATGGGACTTGAGCCAAAGACCTTTGAATTCCGTGGTGGCGAGAAAGCCCACCAGGCTCATAATATTCTCATGGAATACCTGCTATCATAAGAACTATTACAGTATTGATTAAATTGGGGCAAGATGCTGCTAGAACTATCAGTTGAGAACTTCGGAATAATCGGGCAGATAAAGTGGCAACCGATTTCGACCTTTAATGTGCTCACCGGCGAAACCGGGGCAGGCAAGTCTCTGATAATCGATGCCATCGAAGCCCTCGCCGGTAAACGGATAGGAGAGGAAGTTATTCGTGCGGGCGCAGATTATGCCAGAGTCGAGGGAGTTATCGAGCTTGGCGGAAACTCAATTCTAAAGAATATTCTGGCTGGATATGGAATTGAAGGTGAAGATAATATCGTGTTAACCCGCCAGGTTGATCGAGGAAATCGTGGCATTAATCGAGTAAACGGACGTGCTGTTCCTCTTCGTTTACTACGTGAAATCGGAAGGCTGCTGATAGACATCCATGGACAAAGCGAACATATTTCCCTTAACGACCTTTCCGTACAGTTGCTTTTACTGGATCGTTACGCTCATGGCGAAGTGCTGCGTTCTGAAATTGAATCAGCAGTGGAGAAATTTTATCAGGTAGAGAAGGAATTTAAATCACTGACCGAGGATGCGAGAGAGGCAGCTCGTCGTATCGACCTGTTGAGTTTCCAGGTTGATGAAATAAGAAAGGCCGAATTACAAGATGGGGAAGACATAGAGCTTCAAGCGGAGAGCTCTATCCTTTCAAATGTAGAAAAACTTAAGTCCTTTTCTCAGGCAGCCTATGAGGCGCTCTATAGCGGGGAGATTTCTCTTCCTTCGGCCGTTGACAGGCTCGGAGAAGCCGTAAAGTTACTCAAAGAGCTTTCTCAGTCTGACCCAGGCACGAATGACTTATTGAAGGACGCGGAGGGAGCCTTCTACCAAATCGAAGATGTATCCCAATCTCTCAGGGCATACCAGGATAAGCTTGAATATGATCCTGCACGATTGGAAAGAGTGGAGCAGCGGCTTAACCTTATCCTTGATTTAAAACGGAAATATGGTGATTCCATTAACGATGTGAATCAATATGCGGATAAGGCCGATGAGGAATTGAGACAATTTGATAGCAGAGATGAAAGAAAGTCTGAATTGCAGGAGGAGGAGGCAGTACTCAGAAATAAAATAGCTGAGTTGAGCTATCGGCTCTCAACTATCCGACATAAAGCCGCAGGGAAACTATCCCAAGAGATAGAGAAGGAACTTGCTCATTTGAATATGGCACAGGTTAGATTTCAAGTACAGTTCTCCCGGTTTGATACGGAGAATGAGGTTGAGCTTCCAGATGGGCATAGCTATTCTTTTACCAGTAGTGGCATAGACAGGGTAGATTTTTTACTGGCTACCAATCCGGGTGAAGACTTTAAATCTCTGGCCAAAATTGCCTCGACTGGAGAGGCATCTCGCCTTATGCTGGCCATAAAAAGCGTTCTTTCGAAGGTGGATGCCACCCCAATATTGATCTTTGACGAAATCGACATTGGTGTGGGAGGCAGGAGTGGCGACGTAGTGGGTCAAATGCTTTCAACCCTGAGTAAAGACCACCAGGTTATCTGTATTACCCACCTTCCTCAAGTAGCAGTATTTGCAGATGCTCACTATAATGTCCGCAAGGACTTTCACGATAGGCGTACCGTTACAACGGTTACTTCCCTTTCAGGGCAGGACAGGCTTGAGGAACTCTCTGCTATGCAAGGGAGTTTAAGCGAACCTGCCCTGGAGAGTGCCCAAGAGCTATTAGGAAAGGCAGAGGCATGGAAGAGAACCAGTCAGGCGATAGTCGATTAGCCTGAAGCTATTCCTTTCCCTGTGCGGCGCATGCCTTCTTTAGAGCATCCTTCGCTCCTTGAATCAGGAAATTATCCGCTGTCCCTACAGTATTGAATCTGAATCCTTTCTTGATTGCCCACTCAATATTATCAGGACTGGTGAACATTCCTGCTGGTTTACCACTTTTCTCGGCTGCCGCCAGCACCTTATCGAAAGCTGCCAAGTATCGCGGATTATCCCAGTCTGGCGACGAGCCAAGCATACTTAAGGCAAGGTCATAGGGCCCAATATAACAGGCATCTATTCCCTTCACCGATAAAATCTCCTCCACATTATCAACAGCTTGCTGAGTCTCTATCTGAACTGCTATTAAAAGTTCATCATTTACCGTACTAAAATACTCAGGGTCAAAAGTGGCTGCTCTACGTGGCCCGCATCCCCTGATTCCATCAGGCGGATATTTGCAAATCCGTACGGCATACTCTGCCTCTTCTTTCGAGTTGACCCAGGGCAGCAGCACACCATAAGCGCCCAAATCCAGCACACGTTTAACCACTACCATGTCATTCCACTGGGGCCTGACAATGGGAACGCAACTGGTTCCGTTCATCGCCTGCATCATCCTCTGCATAGTCTCAAACCCTATCGGACTATGTTCTCCATCCAGCAAGAGAAAGTCATAGCCAAGCCGTGACAGCCACTCAGTCACATCGGGATGACCGAGGCCAACAAATGTACCGGTTAGTATCTCTCCCTTCTTTAACCTTGCCTTTAGCTGGTTTTTCAATGTCCAATACCTCCTATTTTAATTTTTCTTTGATGATGATTTTTAGCTATCAGCTATTGTCAGTATTGCCTTATCTTCCAGGAGTTTGTCTCTAAGTAATTCAGTATTAAGTTCAGCAGGAGCAATATCTTCCTTGGCAATAAAGGCAGCAGCCGTACCAGCCGCCTGCCCCAATGCCATGCAGCAAGGAATAAGACGAACACTTCCCAGTGCCTTTCCCGTAGTAGATACACAGCGGCCGGCTACAAGCAGATTCCTCGACCCTTCAGGAATGAGACATCGATAGGGGACAGCGTAAGAACCTCCCTCTTTAATAAAACTGAATTGCGTTTTGCCTCCTTTTGGGTCGTGTATGTCGATAGGATATGCCCCTCTGGCAATTCCATCAGGAAGCTCACTCC
>JAUVYX010000127.1 GCA_030602865.1 Dehalococcoidia bacterium
CAACTCTGGTAGTCCCAAAATCAAGCATAGTCTTACTCTCTTGTTCCCCACACCACTCGGGCCTTGTCTCAATGCACAGTCCTACACAGCGATGTTCAGCGACCTCATTCTTTTTTTTTGCTTCGTTAAGATCGATAGAGACAACCCCATTAATTCCATCATAACAAGCCTTAACAAATTGATACTGGTAATCAAGCGGATAAGCTAAAAAGGTGCCACCCATGATGATAAGCTCGATTTTATCCACTGGATGTCCCATACCAATGAGTGTTTCGAGCCTGACTTCAACCTGCCGTTTGGGATCGAAATCACATTTCCTGGCACGTAGAACCGCCGGAGATTCTATGGTATAGCTTTTAGGTGCTCCTGCAGCAGAAGGACAATACACACAGCTACCGGGGCAAGGAAATGGCTTGGCCATAACTGCTACTGGGGTTACTCCTGAAATAGTACGGGTAAGCTTTCTCATGCTACACTAGACTTTAACAGAGGACACCTTTGAGCACAAATAGAGAAGTATTCGGTCAAATAGCAGAAAGCTGGTATAGAGTAAGACATTGGCCTCTACTACCAGAGGAATTGAAAGAGCTAGCTCAAAAATGGAAACAAGGTAGACTACTAAATATCGGTTGTGCCCATGGACCTGACTTTCTTCCTTTCAGACAAGATTTTAATCTCTATGGCATTGATTCAGCATATCAAATGCTTGAACAGGCAACAAAATATTCCAATAAGTTTAGTTTCTATACTTACTTAGCTACAGCAGATGCCTGCTATCTTCCATTCAAAGACAATTGTTTTGATTGGATTATAGCAATTGCAAGTTATCACCACATCAAGGGAGATAAGGAAATAAATAGAGCCTTTTCAGAATTAAAGAGAGTGCTGAAACCTGACGGAGAAGCCTTCCTGACTGTATGGAACCGGAGACAACCAAAATTCTGGTTTAAAGCTCAGGAACAACAGATCCCATGGAGAAAAAAGGGGCAGGTTCTTTATCGCTATTACCATCTCTTTTCTTATAGCGAATTAAGGAAAATATTAATTAAAACCGATTTTGAAATTATAAGTATAAAACCAGAAATATCTTATCACTTTCCCATCCCATTTTTCTCACACAATATATGCGCGTTAATAAGAAAACCGGTATAAAACGAATAATCTATTCCGTTGATTCGCTTTTTTGAAGAGACGAGCCCTGATCAAGTTTCTGTTCATTGGGTATGGTTTCTGTTGCAATACCAGCAAACGTCTCTACCAGTTTGGGGTCAAACTGGCTACCCTTTCCTTGTTTTATCCTTTTAATTGCCTCTTTATCACTTAGAGCAGAACGGTATGGGCGTGACGATGTCATGGCGGAAAAAGCATCAGCAATGGACAGAATACGAGCATCCAGCGGGATATTCTCGTCTTTTAATCCTTCAGGATATCCTGTGCCGTCCCAGCGTTCATGGTGATACAGTATACCGTTGATGCACGTAGTTAGACTGGGAACATTACTGGCAATATTCGCCCCTATCCTGGGATGAGAGTTGATTGACTTCCATTCCTCCTCATTAAGACCGGTAGTTTTATTAAGAATCATATCCGGCACACCAATTTTCCCAATATCATGCAGGACAGCAGCCGTGCTTATTCTGGATACTGCATCAGCCTTCAGCCCGACGGCTTCAGCTATCATCACAGCATAAGTTCTGACTTTTTGTGAGTGCCCATAGGTATAATGATCCTTGGCATCTACTGCTGAAGCCAACGCATACACAGTACTGAGAGTGCTAACCCTTACATTGCCTCCCGACATTGCCGGCTCCTCGGAGAGGATGCTGGAGGGTAGACAGGTCCGATTGCCACCAGTGCTCTTCGCATAATATAGAGCAGTGTCAGCCACAGTAACGATTTCATCCGTCATAACGCCATCAGCAGGATAGCAAGCCAAACCTATGCTTATCCTTACAGTAGTTTCTTTACTACTCATTTCGTTCATAACATTCTCGCGAATTCTCTCAGCCACTGCAAAAGCAGCTTCACTTCGTGTCTGAGGTAACAGAACTGCAAATTCATCTCCTCCATAACGAAAAACCTGGTCACCATCTCGAATCGAAGAACTTAATATTTCTCCAATCTCTTTAAGTAGCCTGTCACCGGAAGGATGACCGAAGATATCGTTATAGGTTTTGAATGAGTCGAGGTCAAGCATCAGCAAAGACAACTCTTGATTGTAACGTGAATGGCGCGAAACTTCTGCTTTAAACTGTTCATCGAAGTGGCGACGGTTAAATAGACCTGTCAGTTCATCAATGCGTGCCCGCTGCTCAGCAGTGGCATACAATCGTGAGTTCTCAATCGGCATAGCTATTTGCAAAGCCAGTCGTTCAAGGAGTCTCACCTGTCTGGCGTTGTAAGCGTCGACACGCCTGCTGGCTATAACCAAACAGCCAGTAAGCTCATCCTTAACAATCATAGGGAGGTAGATAATCGAGCGAGCTCCCTGACTTAAATGGTTAGCCTGTGGCCAGAATCTCTTATGATCTGCAAGATCTGGTTCATATAACATCTCCTTTTTAGCAAGCACCCACTCGATAGCAGTTCCCTTAATTGGGACTTTCCCATCCACACGCCACGGTGGATCAAGTGGAACGGAGAGCGCCAGAAAACGGAGCATATCCTCCTCAATCAAAGCGATTGAGGCACCATCAACATCAACTAATTCTTTTAGCTCATGAATGAAACCTTCAAATATACCCTGTATATTCATACTTGAGGTTATTAGCCTGATCAAGCGATTGATGAGGCGTAACTCTCTTTCCTGTTCCTCCAGACGCTCGTGGAGGTATTCTTTTTCCATGCTTGCTGCTACCCGCCTTGCGATAGATTCCATCAAGTCAATATCTTCGACATTATAAATTTTCCCCTCTCGCTTACCGCCTACCGCTAAAATAGCAACAAGCTCTCCTCTATTTACCAAGGGGATAAACATAGCTATCTCACCTAACCGGATATACTCTTTTTCTGACTGCCACAAGCTCTGAAACTCAGGAACTGTCTCGACGTATCTTCTATAGAGTACTCTGCTTTCTCGCCTGAGCCATACCACGATAGGACTACCACGTCTTAATTGTACTCGTGAGATAGGATTATCTTCCACTGAAGGATAACTGAAGCGAGCAAGAAAATCTCCTTCCCCGATTTCATGTTGTGGTAAGAACAAACAGGTCCTCTTAGCAGTAACGGACCTGGAAATCAAAGACACAAGCTGGCTGCCAAATTGCTCAAGAGTGGTGATATCATATATCTCGCTGATAAAATCAAACAACTGCCCGCGAGAATGATATGCCTCTCCTAAGAAAGTTTGCCCCACCCAACGCTGCCACAGCGGGCGTAATCTATATGTAAATATGGATATAATTGGAATAGCTGCCACAATATAAAACGCTAATTGGAGCAAATCAATGTAGAAATCAAATACCCTCCGGATAAGCAAAATGATGAATAACCAGCAGGTAACCCCGACTACATATAGCCCTCCAGTCACCAGAAAGCGGCGAATGATAATCCTGACATCCAGCAATCTGTGCCTTACAACGACATAGGTCAATACAACGCCATTGAACAGGCTGCCAAAATGTGCTAGAGGGTACTCTCCTCCTCCTGGAAGAAAGCTTGTGCAAATAAAGAGGATAAGAATGCATATGCCAAGAAAAAGATAGGCAAGTTGATTACGTTCCCTGGGGTCTTCAGATGACCTGCGCCTTCGCCATATGTATAATATGTCCCTGCCACTCATAAATAAAACCACCCCCGCCAGACTGAGCAGAGCAAAGCCATACTGTACATTAAGACCACCTGGAATTTCCTCCACGCCCCGCGGCATGTAGCCTAACGAAGCCAGGACAATGCCAACTATGAGAACAAGATATAAAAAAGGTATCTTTACACTCTTCGACTTATAAAAAGAGAGCAGAAAATAATGGGACTGGACTCCCATCCACAGAGCCACACAGAGGCCAACTCTGACCAGGAAAATCTTCTGATCCATAAAATAATCGCTGCGGAAAAGAACATCTGTGAGACTCCATAAAAAGGCTGGAACTATAAATAATATAAACAGCTTTTGCTTTTTATCCAACGGACGGTTTGTTAGCAGAATGACAATCAGAG
>JAUVYX010000118.1 GCA_030602865.1 Dehalococcoidia bacterium
TGGCGACCACAGTGGCTTTTGGGATTGGCTAGATGAACTAGCACAATCGGTTGATATATTTATTCCAGAAAAAGTTCTTGAAGAGATTAAAAAAGGTAATGATGGACTTGCTGATTTACTCGGCGAGCTACATCATCTCAAAGACTTGCCGACCGAAGATTCACTTAAACATATCCCTAGTGTTCTTGGTGCTTATGGTGCACTAACTGAATTAGATGTTGAAATAATAGATAAAAAGGCTGACCCTTACATAATTGCTCATGCTATTGAATTGAAAGCCATAGTAGTCACCAACGAAACACCAGAACCTGGCAGAACTAAACCTAGGAATAAAAAAATACCAGATATTTGTTTAAGGCTAAATGTATTGTGCGTGCGATATCCCCATTTTATATGGGAGATGCGAGGATTATTAACTACTTAATGTACTAATTACTGGCTTTTTGGTTATCCTGTTAGTAGGGTAGGGCGTGGATTGAAACTAATTATGGCATTTACGCCATAATTAGGATAGGTCGCTTTCAGTTGTGGAGTTCAGACTGGCAACAAACCCGTCGTTCTGACGGGTTTAGCAGTATTTATTACATATATTAGGGAGATTCCTGCTACCTGCTTTCGCAGGCACAAGTTTCGCAGGAAGGACAAGGGAAAACAAACTCTAAGCACTAATTTCTAAACTCTAAACAAATTCAAAATACCAATTACAAAACCTGTCGCCTCCACGCTGCTTCCACCCAGATTGTCGCGGCAGCAAAGCTGCCTCGCAATGACGGAGAGGGAGTGAATGCATTCACAGTAGCGAATACCCGGGTAGATTCCTGCTTTCGCAGGAATGACAAAAGGGAAGTAATTGAGGACAGATTGTGTTAATTATTATAGATAAGATATATAATAAATATTGAGTCTCCATAGTTTTGATTATTGGTTAGAACACAGGAGGCGATAATAAATGCAAAAAGTTTATTTCAACTATAACTACAAGAAGGCTGTTCAATCACTCAATCATTATGCCCTAAAGCAAGGTGGGTCTATCAATAAGATGAAAGCCTTAAAGCTTATTTATCTGGCTGACCGTTATCATCTTCGTAAATATGGACGGCTAATAACAAATGATACATATTTCGCTATGGAGTATGGCCCAATTCCTTCGGCTGTTAAAGATATTGCAGAGCGAAGTATTATTCTTGGGGAAATCGAGAGCAATTACTCCAAAAAATATATTACCCAAGTTAATAAATACCATTATAAGTCCAGGGAAAGTATTGAAAATAAAATCTTCTCCAAATCTGATATTGAGGCTCTTGATATTGTCTGGAAGAAATATGGCCATTATAACGAGTTCGAACTTGCAGAGCTGACTCACAAATATCCAGAATGGAAAAAACATGAAAGAGCATTGGATACGTCTCCCAGAATACAGATGGCATTAGAAGATTTGTTCGAAAACCTGGATGACAGTGAGGATGATATTTTCGTACTTAGCGCGCAGGAACAAGAAGATAGATTAGATCAGCTTTCAGAGATGAGAGTACTAGAAGCTCTCTGGAGCTGATTTTGGTAGATGTGCCTCCTGAGGTCGCTATTAAAGCGACAATAAAACCGGGCTCTGTTTATTATTTTACAGAAGAATCCTTTTCCTCAACTGCGCCTCACTATTTCGTTGTCCTTAATGTAGACCCACTTAAAGATAGAGTTGTTTTACTCGTTTGCGCATCGTCAAAAATAGAGAAGGTAGAGAGAAGAAGAGTTAATTGCCCCTCTGAAACTCTCGTTATTATTTCTCACACCAAGTATGCTGTATTTAAGTACAAGACAATAATAGACTGTAACATTGTATTCGAGAAAACTATTGATCACTTAGTAGAAAAACTGTCTCAAGGAAAACTTCAATCAAAAGACGAAATGGACCAGAGAGTGGTATGCAAATTGAGAGAAGGCGTTATTGCCAGTCCGTTGATCGAGGAGTATATAAAAGAACTATTGAAATCCTGAATTAGCTCTGGTTGCTTTGCATAATAACAAGGCAGTTGTTTGATAATACAGTGAGAGTATGATAATTTCTAGCTAAGCGGGTAAGGCCTGCAATGTGCTTTGGGTGCTTCCTGCCATTGGTTGGCTATGAGCCCAGAGATAAGAGGCATTGTGGGGACCGCTTATTTTGTAACATTCCATAGCAGGATAAATCAATTGTCTGTAATTCTGGGCTTGGGTAATGGTAGATTCCTGCTACCTGCTTTCGCAGGAAGGACATGGGAGAACAAACTCTAAACACTAATTTCTAAACTCTAAACAAATTCAAAATACCAATTACAAGACCTGCTGCCTCCACGCCACGTCCACCCAGATTGCCGCGCTACGCTCGCAATGACGAGTGAGGAATGCCAAAATGGGAGGCACTGCCCCTTTCGCCACATTACCGCCCAGATTGCCAAGGCATGAAAGCTGCCTCGCAATGACGAGGGTGAAGTGAGTTTGCCGCAGGGTCTGCGACCCTTCGCAATGAAGGATGAAGTGGGGGATTGCTAACGTTATTCTGAAGCAATCTGTAAGCCAGGGGCAATGGTAAGGAATGCCTCCACAATTTGGGGGTCGAACAGGCTGCCAGCACCCTCTTGTATCCTGGCCACGGCGTCGCTCTTCTCCAGTGCTTTGCTATATACACGATTGCTGGTAAGCGCATCCAGGTAGTCGGCAACGGTGATAATTCTTGCTTCCAGGGGAATTTCGGCACCCTTCAAACCATACGGGTAGCCGCTGCCATCGTAATGTTCATGGTGAGCAGCAATAATGTCAACGGTATCCTTCAGTTCTCTGATGGGCTCGAGAATCTTTACCGCTTGCAGTGGATGGGTTTTGATTATATTAAACTCCTCATCTGTCAATGGTCCGGGTTTCAGCAGGATTTCGTCCTTAATGCCAATTTTCCCTATGTCATGCAGCATACAGGCCGTTTTAAGGGTTTCCATTTTTTCAGGGGTGAAGTTCATTTCTTCGGCAATCATGGTGGCATAACGGGTAACATTTCTCGAGTGGTAGTGGGTATAGGAGTCTCTGGCATCTAACGCGGCGGCCAGAGATTCAATCGTATGCGTGAAAATTATCTCATTACTGGAGAGCAAGAAGGCATTACTGATGGCTGTACTTACATGGTTCGCCAGGGTCTTGTAGAAGTCCAGGTCGTCGGCATGGAAATCAGACCTTTCAGGGTTCCTTGCCTCGCTAATCAAGGCAAATCCCAGCAGACCGTACTCTTCAATAAACGGTATGATGAGCACCGATTGAAACAGCCTGCGGAAGAGAAACTCTTTCTCCCTCTTCTTCAATGTATCGTTAGCACTGTAAATAATTCTTAAGTCCTGGTTTGTTAACGTATCCTTTAGTAAAGCAAAATTGCCCAGGCGAAACGATTTTCCGACGTTGCTATTAAGTTCCAGTGACCTGATGCTGGAGGAGGTTTTTATCTCAAAATGCTGCTTTGACCTGTCCATAATCGCCACCCGGCAATAGGTGTGATAGGAAAAGGAGCGGATAAGCATTTCTGAAAATAGTTTAAGGATTGTCTCCAGGTCACCTGTTTGTGAAGTTTTAGTACTGGTGTCGAGCAAGAGAGACAGCTCTTTGGTGCGTTCATTTACCAGTTCTTCGAGGTGCTGCTGGCTTGCGTGGAGCTGTTCCACCATCTGGTTAAACGACACTGAAAACTCGCCCGGAAAATCAGTTCGCTGGGTAAAATCACCCCCGGCAATCTGGCTGGTTTGCGTGGTCAGTTGTTTCAGGGCAGACTGCAAGTTCTTTAGTGACCGGGCAAAGGAAATTTTACTATCTACAGGCAAACTGGTATCGCCCCTGGACAGGGCATTAGTGGCTTTGGTTGCTGCACCCAGCTCGGCAGCCAGGCGATTGGTCAGCTTGGCGAGCTGTCGTATCTGGTCGTTTTCCTGGCCTGCCAGGTTAACCGGCCCGGGAGCTCCTCCATTGAGCAGGTCAGAGATGACCAGGCTGATGCTGCTTATCCGCTGGACTTCATTCGCATTCATGAGTTCATAAACCTGCCGGTTATGCCCTGATCAGGAACTCTATATGCTGGTCTTCCTCCGGGTAACACGGCAGGAAGTACCATACTCTTACTCCATTATGCCATATATACGGAATAATTCAATAGTTTTTGGTGGAAAATGGTGAAACTCCATGATAATGTCCTCTAGATGACTCGATAGAAATGTCCTCTTTCCGAGAAGAATGATAAAGAATAGGCAACTCCAAAGGAGGTGCCTAAATGGAAGGAGGAGCATTAGCCATGAGTCAGAGGGAACGCTGCCG
>JAUVYX010000214.1 GCA_030602865.1 Dehalococcoidia bacterium
ATCACCACTAAAATTAGCGTCGCTGTCCTTGATGAGGCTATTCTTGCGGGCATAATCATTAAGAGCACGGGTTAATGCTGACCTGAAGCCTGTCAGATGTGTTCCACCTTCCTTGGTGTTCACGCAATTGGCAAAACAGAAGGAAGAATCGGTGAAACTACTGTTGTATTGCATGGCTACTTCTATGGCAGTAGAATCAACGGTGGCTGATAGGTAAATGGGATCAGGATGAATGACTTGCCTGTTTCTGTTCAGACGGTGAACGAAACTGGCAATGCCTCCCTCGAAATAAGCTGCCTTTTCTTGGCCGCTCCTCTCATCTTTGAGATGTATGGGTACTCCCTTGTTTAAGAAAGCCAGCTCACGTAGCCGTTGATAGGTAGTGTTAAAGTCATAGTCTATGTCCTCAAAGATGCTATCATCTGCGAGAAAAGAGATAGAGGTACCTGTATCATCCGCTTCTCCGATTACACGAATTGGACCGGAAGGAATGCCTTTTTGATATTCCTGTAAGTAGGTTTTACCCTGGCGTCTAACCTCGGCGCGCAGCCAGCTTGACAAGGCATTAACCGCTGCGGCTCCCACCCCATGTAAACCGCTGGATATAGTATAAGCGCCCTTGCCAAACTTGGCTCCAGCATGTAAATGGGTTAGCACTGCCTCCAAGGCGGTAATATCTGTTCCAGGTATGATGTCCACAGGCACCCCTCGACCATTGTCCACTACAGTGATGCTATTATTATTGTGGATAGTCACCTCGATGTGGTCACAATGACCCTCCATCGCCTCGTCTATGCTGTTATATACTATTTCGTATAACAGGTGGTGTAAACCATCTCGTCCAGTGCCGCCGATGTACATCCCTGGTCTAAGGCGAACAGCCTCTATTTCGTCCAGAATTTGCACATGTTCGGCGTTATAACCGTCATTACTTTCCTGGCTATTAAGTTTGTTGTTATTCTTCTGTTCTGAATCAGGCGGAATTAGGTTTTGGGACATATTTTACTAACCTCCAGCATTATTGCCCCTTAGTGTGACTAAAAATATTATTATCATATAGCAAGAACAAAGCCCGTATTCGCTCAATGACGAATATAGCTGTAAGCGCTAGCTATAAGTATAGCATATTTCGGGTAGTAAAGGTATTTATAGCACTGAGTTTCCAGAACTGCGCAATACCAGTAGCTATTTCTTTTCTACGGGTACTATGACAGGGCTTTTTCCACATATGCCAGGGGAACGGTAGTTTGCTCATTGGCTTTCATGTTTCGCAGGACTACGGTTGAGGAGCTGAGTTCCTGTTCCCCAATGATGATAGCATAGCTGGAACTGAGCGAGTTTGCCTGCCTCAATTGAGATTTCAGGCTTTTAGACCCGGTAGCTAAGACTACAGAAATACCAGATGCACGCAGACTGGCACTGAGCTTGAGCGCTGCCAGTTTAGCTTCCTTGCCCATATGAGCGATGAAAGCAACAGGTGCAGTACAAGAAGCTACAGAAACTCCTTGTTTTTGTAAATTAGCTATAAGCCTCTCCATGCCAGTGGCAAAACCCACCGCAGGGGTTGGCTTTCCTCCAAGTTGCTCAATAAGGTTGTCGTAGCGGCCCCCTCCCCCAAGAGCACTCTGAGCTTTCTCTTCGAGAGGTTCAAGTTCAAACACAGTTCTGGAATAGTAATCTAACCCGCGCACCAGACGATGCTTAATACTGAACGGAATTCCCAATGCCACTAGATAATGTTGTACATCTCTAAAATGAATTTGGCACTCAGTGCATAAATAATCTAAAACCTTCGGTGCGGTGTCGGCTATCTTCTGGCATTGTTCCTTCTTGCAGTCCAGAAGGCGAAGGGGGTTTTTGACTAATCTTACTTTGCAATCAGGGCATAGCTCGGCAAGGTATGAGTAATAGTGTTCTTTAAGGGACTCGACATATTGGGGTTGGCATGTCTGACAACCTATGCTGTTAAGCCCAATTGAGAATTCAGATAGGCCCAGTGAGCGAAGGAATCGTTGTGCCAGATCGATTAGCTCAGCATCAATAATGGGGTCAGCCTCCCCAATGGCTTCGAAGCCGCATTGGTAATGTTGACGGTAGCGACCAGCCTGTGGGCGTTCAAATCTGAATGCAGGCGTTATATAGTACAGTTTGACTGGCTGAGGCAGGTTAAACATACCATGTTCCAAGTAGGCTCGGCAGACTGGTGCTGTGCCCTCTGCCTTTAATGCTAATTGTTGACCTCCAGGGTCGGAGAAGATATACATCTCCTTATCAGCAAGGTCAGTTCCCATAGCAGCGGAGCGGGAGAAGAGTTGAGCATCTTCAAATATCGGTGTGGCTATGGGGCGGTACCCATAGAGAAGGCCTATGGAAGCAGCGACAGCTGTTACATGTCTCCAGTATCCTTGCTCTTCTGGCAATATATCTGAAGTACCTCTTGGGGCTTTGTACAAGATGCCTCCTTATTATGTATATAATGGTGCGTCTATATAAGATTAGTTTAACATAAATTATTGGTTATTATGACTTTAAAGTGTAGTCGTTATAACGCAATTTAGATTGACTTCTAGATAATTGGGCCGATGGTATATATGTTGGTAGCTCCGGAGTAACCGGTGATCTCTGCAACGGTTTTCTGCCCCGATGCGACTTTTAGCGCCTCTTCATAAATGATGCTACCAGCCCTGGCAAAGCTATGACTGGAGACATTTTCGATATCTATATATAGGTCTATGTGATCAGGAAGGCGCTCATAAGTCTGGGGATTGCCTGTGATTTTTATTACAGGGACGAAAGGGAAGCCTTGCGGAGCGCCTCTGCCTGTTGAGAATAAAATAATCTGTGCCCCTCCTGCTGCTAGTCCTGTCAGTGCCTCCGGCTCTCGTCCTGGAGAGTCGATTATGAACAAGCCCTTACCTTGAGGACACTCTCCGTACTTGTATACTGCTTGAATAGTTTTGCTGCCGCACTTACTAATAGCTCCCAAAGATTTTTCCTCGAT
>JAUVYX010000145.1 GCA_030602865.1 Dehalococcoidia bacterium
ACTACAGGTTTTACAAACAAAAGATTTCGGAGCGCTTTTCCGGGAGCTAAAAGGGTTACCTATCATCATCAGGCTCCTGGACCTGCCCTTGCATGAATTCCTTCCACATGAAGACAACGTGGTTGACCCCCACATACGCCAGCGAATTGCCGACCTCAGGGAAACCAATCCCATGCTGGGACACAGGGGTGTTCGCCTGGCAGTCACAGTCCCGGAGCTATACCAGATGCAACTTACTGCTATTGAACAGGCAATGGAAGACGTTCCTGCAAATGTATCCATTATGCTCCCGCAGGGTATCACTGCCAAAGAAACACTGCTTGTCAAAAATATGCTGAAAGGGATGAAACTGAAGTTTGGTGTAATGCTGGAGACCGTGCGAGCCTGCATGAGAGCAGGAAGTCTGGCTGAAGTGGTGGATTTCTTCTCTTTTGGCACCAATGACCTGACACAAGCAGTCTTCTCCTTCAGCAGGGAGGATGTGGAGAAAAAATTCCTCTCATCATACCTCAGGCTTGGCATCCTGCGGCATAATCCCTTCGAGACACTGGATATCAAGGGCGTTGGCCGTCTCATGGAAACAGCCCTATTCTGGGCACGACGCCATAAACCAGGTATTGAAGTCGGTGTCTGTGGCGAACAGGCTGGAGAACCCAATTCCGTTTGCTATCTCCATAATATATTAGTCGATTATGTGAGTTGCAGCCCTTTCCGCATACCGACAGCTAAACTGGTTGCGGCACAGGCATCTATCCGTGAACGGCGTAACAGTCCCCTCCCGGAAATAAGCGAAGCAGTGGCGACAGCGCCAGCACCACCGACAGTGCCCTATGAAGCCTGAGTCAGGCCAGTTTCCGTTTTATTTCAGGGATAGCATCCGATGCTGCCAGTTCTCCCTGTAAAACACACTCTGGAACCCGATGGAAATCACCCCAGCCAACGTGTTCAAGCTCTGGTTCGATGGTTACATCAGCTCCTGTTAATTCCGAATCCAGCACACGGCGGTTTACAATTTGCATCGTCCTCATAATCACGTGAAGGATACCAGGTTGCTTCGTTTTCATTTTTTCCCCGTCTGCGCTGTACTCATGATGCAGCAGCTGAGCACTTGATGTCACATTCACCGCTATAATGAAATCCGCCCCCATTTCATGAAGTACATCTACTGGCACATTGTTTAACAATCCACCATCAACCAGATACCTGCCTTCATCTCTCACTGCCTTGAGTATTACAGGGATAGAAATACTAGCCCTTAATCCTTTCCTCACCAAGCCTTGTTTGATAACAACCTCCTCCCCACTATCTATATTGGTTGCTACACAGGCAAAAGGTATATGAAGGTCCTTGAATTCTACATCACCAAGGATTTCCTTCAACATTTTTTCAATTTTACGCCCGCGAATCAAACCAGCCCTCGATAAGGTTAGCTCGCTAAAAAGAGAGAGCCTCCTTGCACCCCAATAAATTGCCTGCTCTTTCAGGGCTGCTGCCTTTCTCCGCTGCGCATACACGGCACCTACCAAGGCTCCCATACTTGTTCCTGCAATCATGTCAATATGAATACCTTCCTTCTCAAGGATCGCCAGAACTCCAATGTGAGCTAATCCCCTGGCAGCCCCACCACTCAACGCCAGTCCAATCTTCCTCTTACTACCTCCCTGTCTAGTGGATATATCCTGTTCCTCATATTGAAATACCTCTTCCAGCGCTACCTTGAAAGCCCTGCTAATTCTAAAGGCCAGCTCAACAGAAGGCATATATTCGCCCTGCTCAAGGGCAACAATGGTCTGCCGTCTACATCCGACGAGATTGGCCAATTCCTGTTGTGACATCCCGCCATGCTCCAATCGTAGTTCTCTGACACAGTTTCTCATCTCATTTCTCTTTAATGAATTTCTTTTAATCTGTAGTAACAGATAGTTCAACTCCGCCGGCGCCTGTTCGAAAAGATGGCAATGATAACAGCCGTTCCGAACATCACTGAGATAGCTATAGCAAACCAGTCACCAAAACGTGTATACACTGTCTGCCCTTCAGCAGTGAAGGTTTGCCCCACAATCACCTGTCGTGTGTTAATGCCACTCATGGCAGTAACCCGACCATAGGGGTCGCAAACCATTGATATACCGGAACTGGTGCTCAGCCCCATCGCTACCCTGTTTTCCACGGCGCGGAAAAAGCCATCGGTAGCATGAAAGATGGGAAACCATCGGTTTTGATTGAAATCATCATCAACCGGCATCAGCACAATACGAGCACCATTCTTTGCAAGGCCACGTACGACGTATGTTACATGACGATCATAGCATATCCCGAGTCCAACCTTTCCACTGGGGGTATCGAAAACGGGGAATTCCCTTGGTCCGGGGATAGTATCAACTTTCTCCGCAGGAAACAGGTTTTTTTTAGTCTGCCGTCCCGTCTCCTGCCCCTGTGGATCAATCATCAACGCCGTGTTATATGCTCCTGCGGGCGTATGCCAGCGCACATTAGCTACAATATAAACGCCCAGTTCGCTGGAGAGAGCCTTCAATTGATTTATTAACTCGGTGTCGTCCACATCGGTGAGATTATTTTCAGGCCAGACTACAAAGGCAGGAGCTTCTCCTCCTTCATTTGACCTTGCCACCACCTCGCGGGTGAGTTCAGCATTTACATCAAACACAAACTGTGAAAGCCGAGTCTCCTCAATCTCAGGGTCATGTAAAGCCATGTCTGTGGTTGCAGCAATACCAAAAGTATCAGATGGCGCGGTTGGAATAGCAAGAGCCCCGGCAATTATCACCACCAGAGCAACTGCAACTGCCGCCAATCCGGGAATGTCGAATCTCCTCTCCTTCAACCAGCGTATAAGCAGCAGCGCCAGCCCTGCGTTGACCAGTAACAGTAGAAAGCTCAGCCCGGGGAAACCGGTTATGCTGAGCATCTGCAGTGCCGGAGGAAAATTCCACTGTGATTTCGCCATCAGAACAAACCACCAGTCCCGCGTTACCGGAGCTACGAAGCGTAGCCATTCCAGTGCGGTCCAGGCTATCGGCAACGCCAGTACTTTAACAGAACCAGGCAACTTCTGTTGCAGCCATATGCCTGCCTCGATTAGCCATGCATAGAAAGTGCCAACTGCGATAATGAGGAAATAGCCCAGCGCAGGAGAGAATATATCCGGGTACCAGTTATGAACGGCTATTGACCAGATAAGCCCGAACGGCAGAGCAATCAAGTATGCTCGTCGGCAAGGTTGATTATAAACAGCTACCAGCAACGGTATTAACGCTACCCAACCCAGGAGCCATACGTTGAAATTGGGCATACTCAGTGCAATCAGCACTCCAGATAGAGCCGATAGCCCCAGCGCCAACCGTCTATCTTTAACAATCATGCTCTCTTGTCCTCGATAAACAGCTCCAGCAACATTACCTGTTGCCAGATATAAGCCCTGCCCCTAAAAGACACAGGTATGACCCGATAACAAATCCTATTACCGGTTGTAGCCATCCACCAGGGTCGATCCCGGTAATATTATTGAAAATAACTACTGCTGAGGTACTGAGTAAAAAGAGGAGACTGCTACCTATTAATATATAGCCTAAAATTTTATTTTGCTTGAAAGGCCTGTTCTTGATATAGCGAATACTGGTATACAAGGTAAATGCTGAAAATATAACGGCTCCAACGGCAATTGCCACCGACAGGGATATCCAGCCAATATATTCACCTGTAATTATTATCTTAGAAACCAGGAAGCCCAGAAATACCAGGCTACCAATCGTAATCAAGATAGCTGGTATTAACATATACCTGCCAAGAGTTTTTGCCTTAATCATTATG
>JAUVYX010000085.1 GCA_030602865.1 Dehalococcoidia bacterium
GTACCGTGAAGGGAGATATCCACGATATCGGCAAAAACATCGTAGCCACATTCCTGGGAGGAGTGGGATTTGAGGTAATTGACCTTGGGGAGGATGTACCTGATGACAAATTTGTCGAAGCTGTAAAAGAGAACAAGGCTGACATCCTGGGACTCTGCGCACTGCTTACCACAACCATGCCTTCTCTAAGTACCGTAATAAAAGCATTGGAGGCTGCTGATCTACGTTCAAGCGTCAAGGTAATAGTGGGAGGGGCTCCGGTAACAAGAGATTTTGCAGCCCATATCGGGGCGGATGCTTATGCGCATGATGGAGGTGAGGCAGCCAGGGTCTGTAAGGAACTAATGACAGCCAAGGGAGCAGGCTAATGGCCATAACACAGAGACAGCAGCTCTTGGCAGCGGCGCATGGAGAGAAGCTAGACAAACTACCTTTTGGAGCACGAATCGATCTGTGGTATAACTACAACTCCGCACATGGTACCCTGCCTGAGAAATATAAGGGCTGGGAGCAAACAGCCATCATCCGTGACCAGGGAGCCGGTGCTCAGTCACGCTTTCATACCGTGGTGAAGGACAAGTACGAGGGCATGGAGGTGATAGAAAAGAAGGATCCACCATACGTGGAGACTGAGTACATTACCCCAATTGGCTCGGTATCAAGAAGGACACTTTTCACCACTGCCGAGGGCCCATGGATTGGCTACGATACCGAAAAAATGTTCAAGAGCGAAAAGGACTACCCCGTAATCGAGTATATCCTGCAACATACAACCCCAGTGTTCGACCCCAACTTTGACAAGGCACGGAGCGCAGTGGGAGAGGATGGTATCATGATGACGGGGGCAGGACGAGCTTCTCCTGCGCAGCGCATCATGCGGGATCTGATGGGCTTTGACAGGTTTTTCTACGAACTGGCCGATCATCCCGCAAAAGTAGAAAGCCTGTTCGAGACTATGAAGGACATGGTAAGGCGGCAACATGAGGTGGCTATAGAGTCAGACCTGGAGATATATTATGTTGGTAGCAATTGGAGCGATGATGTCCACACTCCGGTTTTCAGGAAATTTTTTATCCCCTGGTTCCAGGAGATAACTGAATTCCTCCATTCCCATGGCAAACTGGCTATGGCTCACGCAGATGGAGAGCACAAACGGTTACTGCCATTTTTTAAGGAGACAGGCATAGACATATGGGAGGCATGGACACCGGTACCCATGACTTCGGTCACTAACACAGAACTCAGAGAAGCAGTAGGGGATAAGGGAGTCATCTGGGGTGGGATTCCCTCTATCTTGTTTGAACCCACCTATAGCGATGAGGAGTTTGACCAGTATATTATCAACATGTTTAAGGAGATAGCACCTGGCTATAACTTCATAGTGGGAATGGGTGACAACCTTCCTTTCGACGGAGATATAGGGCGTTTAGGCAGGATTGTTGAGTTAATCAATAAATACGGCAAACTTCCCATCTCTGTTTAACGGAAAGGCTATATAATAACTACTTATCATCTCCTTCCATCCATAGATTTGGAATGGAACCCTCTGAAATCAGCCTTTGAGTTGCGTATACTTGCGGTAATTTCCCCTGACCAGTTCGGCGGGGTACTTGGCTTTATTTTTCTCTATTTTCTCTGCGATAGCCTGTGACAGGTCTATGTCCAAGGTATTGGCCATGTTCAGGCAGAGTATCATTACGTCAGCCAGTTCCTCCCTTATCCGCAAGAGCTTATCATCGTCCTCCGTCATTTTCCCCACTTCTCCCTGTCCAACCCATTGGAATACCTCCATCAATTCCGCTGCCTCTATGGCGATCGAGATGGCCAGGTCCTTAGAATTATGATACTTGTTCCAATCTCGCTCATCGACGAAATCCTGCGCCAACTGCCTGAGCTTAGAGATATTAGTCTTACTATCGAAATATTCCGCCAAGTTACTCATAATATACTGCTCCTGCTCGATTTATAACTGCCTTCCCCAACAGAAATACTTCCATTAATCATAGTGTAACATAGAGAAACCGGCGTTTCGGTCAGCAGTGGATTGACTGGACTTTATTTGATAAATTTATCGAGATGTGGCAATATCACTAATGTAATAATAATGGTGATAAATTAGCGATGACTATGAGGGTTTCCACGAAGGGTCGTTACGGGACACGTGCGATGATTGACCTGGCACTTCATTACACTAATTCCCCCATCCAGGTAAAAGATATTGCCAGAAGGCAGTGCATCTCAGAGCGATACCTGGAACAATTGCTTCTGTCACTCAAAGTGGCAGGCTTTGTAAAAGCTGTTAGAGGGGCACATGGTGGATTCATCCTGTCCAGGCCGCCGGCACAGATAAAACTCAACTCAATTATTAATGCGCTGGAAGGGTCAATAGCTCCAGTGGACTGTGTTGATTCGCCTGACTTATATCCACAGGCCTCTAACTGTGCTATGCACGATATCTGGATCGAGGTCGGGAAAGCCATGAATAAAGTATTGGAGTCGATAACCCTGAAAGAGATGGTAGAACGACAGGCTAAGAAAGATGCACTGGGTAAGGCATAATTCAGCAGCGATGGATTCCAATCCGCTGATTTAACGTATTTCAAAAACATAAATATTAATAACATGAAAGGAGATAACCCATAATGAGAGAGAAGGTAGAGTTAGCTTTAAACAGTATCCGACCAAATTTACAGGCAGACGGCGGTGATGTCGAGTTGATTGATGTCAGCGACGACGGAGTGGTCAAGTTAAGACTCAAAGGGGCCTGCGGCAGCTGCCCCATGGCAAAGATGACATTAAAATTCGGCATTGAAGAGGTATTAAGGAAGCAGATCCCAGAGATAAAAGAGGTCGTAGCTGTCTAATCAGGCGATATTACTAACAGGCTATCCTCCAACGATTGATGGACAACAGGATAATCGATATGGAAAACTGGGCCGATAAAGATGCTTAGCAAATACGAGTCGCAGAGATATGCAAGGCAGATTGCCATCGCTGGCTTCGGTGAAGAGGGGCAGCAAAAATTAAAAAACGCCAGGGTGGTGATTGCTGGAGCCGGCGGGCTCGGCTCTCCCATTGCCATCTATCTTGCTGCTGCTGGCGTGGGCAAGATACGGTTAATAGACCATGATAATGTAGATCTTGGCAACCTGAACAGGCAGATTTTATATAACGAAGAAGATATCGGAGAGCTCAAGGTCGCTTCAGCCAGAGCGAAGCTGAAGTCGTTCAATTCAACAATCGAAATAGAAGCCATCAGCAAAACCATCATTGAGGATAATGTCTTTGAGTTAATAAGTGACTATGACCTGATAGTTGATGCAATGGACAATTTCCCGGCCAGACGTTTACTTAACAGGGTCGCCATTAGCAGAGGTATTCCCTTCTTTCATGGAGCAATATATGGTTTTGAAGGAACAGCTACATCAATAATCCCAGGGTTAACTCCCTGCCTTGCCTGCCTCTACAAAAAGGACCCCCAGCAGAAAGGTCCACCAGTGATCGGAGTTGCCCCCGCAGTCATAGGTAGCATCCAGGCTACCGAGGTCATAAAGTACATCGTTGGTATCGGAGAACTGCTCACAAACAGGCTATTGATATACGATGGACTCAGCCTTGAGTTCATGGAGCTGGCAATAGCCAGAGACCCTGATTGTCAGGAATGTAAACATTTAAGGAGCAAGTAAAGATGAGCGCAACCATGAAAATCATTCCTTCACTAAGAAAATTCACCGGAGGACAGGCAGAAGTCCAGGTCTCAGGAACTACCGTTGCGGAGTGTATTGAAGACCTGGAAACTCAATTCCCCGGAATCAAACACCAAATCTTTGAGGAAGATGGAAAATTAAGGAGTTGCTTCGACGTATACGTGAACTCTCCAGATAGCTTTAGCTTTGAGCGACTGGCTATGCCGGTAAAAGACGGCGGCGAGCTTGCCATCATCCCTGTATTCGGCGGGGGATAGTAGCCAAGGGATAAAAATATACCCTGATATGCTTTGCAGACATTATAGCCACTACTTTTTTATAGTTTTAATCTGTCAGTATTCCTTAGACTAAGAATACTATTCCAGCTCTACCAATACGTAGAGCAGCTACAAGACACCTTCTGCAATCTTGACGTCCCTATTTGTAGATGACAAGATTAGGGATAGACTGCAGGAGCAGGAGCTATTTGTGTTTCAGCCTGACTTCTATCAGTCTTTGATGAGGAGGATTCTATGATTTATCATAGTGCTGATAAATCCATTATCTTGCTCAAGTCATACAGGAGGTAAATAGCATGACATCTCTCAGTTGGGATTTTCCATATCGCTCTCAGCGTATGCCAGTTATGGCTCGCAGTATCGTTGCCACTTCACAACCACTGGCAGCCCAGGCTGGGTTGAGGATGCTCCAGGCAGGCGGTAATGCAGTGGATGCTGCTATCGCCACTGCCATAGCACTAACAGTAGTAGAACCAACCTCCAACGGAATAGGTAGCGATGCCTTTGCCATCGTTTGGGATGGGAAACAACTGCACGGTCTCAATGCCTCAGGGCGATCCCCTGCAGCTTGGACCTACGAGCAATTCTCCAAACTTGATTCAATGCCGGAGTATGGCTGGAATTCAGTAAGTATTCCAGGCGCAGTATCCGCTTGGGTGGAGTTATCGAGGCGCTTTGGTTTTCTACCTTTTGGAGAACTATTCAGCCCAGCAATAGAATATGCATGCAATGGTTTCCTGGTCTCCCCCATCACCTCTGCCAGGTGGAAAACTTTGCCCGAAACATATAGAGAGTTCCCAGAACTTGGAGCCACCTTTTTACCAAATGGCAGGGCACCCAGAGCAGGCGAAATCTTCCACTGCAAGGAACAGGCAAGAACCCTGGAACAGATTGCAGAAACAAATGGCGAATCATTCTACCGAGGCGAACTGGCAGAAAAGATCGCTGCCCACTCCAGAGCTACTGGTGGTATGCTTACAGAGGAAGACATGGATAAACATCATCCAGACTGGGTTGAAACAGCTTCCAACAACTACCATGGATTTAAACTTCATGAAATCCCCCCAAACGGACAGGGCATAGCAGCGCTGCTCATGCTGGGCATCCTGGAACATTGGAATATCCAGGACTATCCAGTAGACTCAGCAGATAGCCTGCACCTGCAAATCGAGGCAATGAAACTGGCGTTCGCTGATAGCCATCGTTATGTTGCTGACCTTTCCTGTATGGATATAGACTACCATGACCTGCTACAGGCGGATTACCTATCTCAGCGAGC
>JAUVYX010000102.1 GCA_030602865.1 Dehalococcoidia bacterium
TTAATTGGTGTCCCTCCAACTTCAGAGGAGATATTAAGACTTATAGCCTTCATTATAATAACCATTACTTATGGAGCCTTTTGGCTAGCCTTATCTTTACTCTTCTCAGTATATTCTGATCGAGCATCTACTTCTATGTTATCTTCGCTGTCATTATGGATTTTCTTTTTCCTTTTTACGTCCATGCTCGCAGGAGCTATCGCCAGTGCCCAGATTCCAATCGACTCGAACTCTAGTGCAGAGTTAATAGCTGAACACTATGAGCTCAGTGGCATGATAAGCCGTATTTCTCCGAGCACGCTTTATGGAGAAGCAACCAATGCGTTATTGATGCCAGAGATAGGTAGCCTTAATCCAGCAATCATGATGATAAGCACTATCAGTGCTGGAAGAATATTTACCGCCCTCAGTTTTAACCAGAGCCTTTTGCTCGTCTGGCCTCAATTGGTCAGCCTGATTGCTTTAGCAATCGTCTGCTTCGCCATTTCATATATCAAGTTTATGAAACAAGAAATAAGATCCATGTAGCAATGGTTAATTTATGGCATATACCCAAAATATTCTATATTTATATTACATAGCCAGTAAGTTACATTAGTAAAAATTATCCTTGAAGATATTAAATTAACTAAGGTAATGACACTTCTTGTAATGATTTCTATCGGACAATCAATAATTATAGAAAGGAATATATCGAGACGATATTGAAATCAAATCATCGACCTCTTTGGAAAATTTTCCCACCAGCTCCAGAAGAATATGCGAAGACTATCAGCCTTCCCCCTCTGATTGCTCAACTTCTCTATAATCGAGGAGTCAGTAAAGATGAGGCACAGTACTTTTTAACAAAGCCTTATGAATTAGAGGATGACCCATTCCTATTGACCGACATGTCCAAGGCAGTAGAGAGAATCTATAAAGCCATTCTTTCGGGAGAAAAAATCGCTATCTATGGTGACTTTGATGTCGATGGTATTACAGCCACTCTAATTCTGGTGGAGGGATTATCGTGGCTCGGAGGCAAGATTACCCCTTACATCCCAAATCGCCTTCGTGAAGGACATGGTCAACTGCTAGCTCTTGAAGATCTCCATAACCAGGGTATTAGCTTGGTTATCACTGTTGACTGTGGCATAACTGCTATCAGTGAGGCAATAAATGCCCAAAAGGCTGGATTAGATTTAATCATAACGGATCACCACACTCCACTAGCAACCTTACCACAGGCTATCGCCGTTATTAATGCCAAACGAAACAATTCAAGGTATCCTTTCCGTGAACTGGCGGGCGTGGGAGTTGCCTTTAAACTTCTTCAAGCCTTATACAAAAACGATAAAAGGAAAGAGCGCCTGACAACACTACTTGACCTCGTAGCACTGGGTAGTGTCGCTGATATGGTTCCTCTTATCGATGAAAATCGCTATCTGGTTAGAGAGGGTCTAAAAATACTCAACCATACGAAACGTATTGGACTTAAGGAACTGATAAAAATATCCCGTTTAGAACTGGGCAAACTAGATGCCAAGAGTATAAGCTGGTTCTTGGGGCCTAGAATCAACGCTGCCAGCAGGTTAGGTGATGCTACAATCAGTTACAACCTGCTTGCCACCAATTCTTTGAAAGAAGCTGTTGCAGTGGCAGCAGAGCTTGAAGAAACCAATAATGCACGTCAGAACCTGACCAGAGACACCTTGGCTCAGGTAAAAGAGAAACTGGCTGACAAAATGGAACTACCCCTTCTCATGGAAGGCGATGAAAGTTATTCCATTGGAGTTATCGGACTTGTAGCTGGCAAGCTGGTGGATGAGTTCCATAAACCTACAATAATCGTAAGCCTTGGCCCAGATGTTTGCCATGGCAGCGCTCGAAGTATTCCTGAGTTTAACCTCACTACTGCTCTAGGACAATGTCAAGCTTTGCTTACCACCTTTGGGGGCCATCCTTTAGCTGCTGGTTTTACAGTTACACGCCAAAACTTGGCTCAACTAGAAAATAGCCTAATGAAAATAGCTTTAGATAAATTATCACAGCTCGACCTTCGCCCTGTCTTAAATATTGACGCTGAAATTCCTCTGTCTACTCTTACCAGCGATACTATTAATTTTATTCAGCAACTCGAACCGTTCGGAATGGGTAACCCTCATCCTGTCTTCTTAACTAAAAATACAAAGGTCAAAGAAAGTTATAACTTCGGTAATTCGAATAATTACCTTAAATTTGTACTTCAACAAGGGAACGTAAGCTGGCAGGCTGTGGCCTTTCACTCACATAAGAGACAAGCAGAAATACCTGACTACATAGATATAGTATATAACCTGGAAAAGCGGCGGTGGAAAGGGAAGGATATCTTACAACTCAATCTTATCGATTTCGTTCCGTCTGCTTAGCTCTGTGCCTACAGATTATAAGCCAAGTTGAGGCAAGCACCAGAATTGTCAAGCTAATAAGTTGTCCCTGCTGAAGTCCTAACCAAACTTTCTCATTATCCCGCAAGAACCGTATAGCAAAATCACCTGCACTGTAGAGAGAAAGATAGAGCAAGAAAAGAGAGCCTTGTGGCTTAAGTTTCCCTCGCAAGTGCCAAACTATAGCAAAAACTATTAGATTCCAGACCAGGAAATATGCCTGTGCTGGATGCAATGGCTTTCCCAGCAAGCTACAGGCACTATAGGGATGAGTATAGATAACTGCCCAAGGCAAAGAGCTAGGAATACCACAACAACATCCATTTAGAATACAGCCAACTCTACCTATTGCCTGAGCCACAGGAGCAGCAACAGCAAGACAGTCAAATACTCCAATTAAATTTGAAAAAGGAACCTTTTTAATCTTCGCATAAATCAATATTGCCAGTACAGCCCCAATGACAGCTCCATAGAGGGCCAAACCTGCAAAACCAAAAATATAGCCGACGATATCTCCTGGATGAATACTGTAATAGTCCCAATTGTTAGCGATATGGTCAATTACATGAATCAATCTGGCACCAACAAGACCACCAATAACACTCCAGAGAAAAAAACTAAAGAAAACATCCCTAGTCACACCAAGCTTATCCGTTCCCCTAACAATTAGAGCAAGCAACACTACAATCGCCAAAGCTACCATTATCCCATACCATCTGACCGTGACTGTGGCAAAAGTAAAAGCAATAGGATTTATACTAATGGTGAACATTTAACTTTCTTCCCCGAGTAATTAATAAGCATACAGATACTATAGACTTCACATGTAATATCATGAAATTATGAGAATATGGACTTTACAAAACTTTCAGCATCAAAAGAAGCTATATCTTGTAGTC
This sequence comes from Dehalococcoidia bacterium, assembly GCA_030602865.1. The sequence continues at coordinate 3,305 of JAUVYX010000102.1, forward strand.
GCTCTCCAGTTCCGATATAAGCTACAGGTACATGTAAATCGTCGCAAATAGCAAATACAATACCCCCTTTAGCAGTACCATCCAGCTTAGTTAAAAAAACCCCGTTGATGTCTATAGCCTGACAAAAACTCTTAGCCTGTAGCAACCCATTCTGTCCCGTAGTAGCATCCATCACCAACAAAATTTGGAGATGGATCGAGGCATCATGTTTAACTATTACTCTTTTTATTTTCTTGAGTTCCTCCATTAGATTTAATTTGGTATGTAATCGACCAGCAGTATCGACAAGAACTATCTGAGCCTTGCGGCTAATAGCTGCCTGAATAGCATCAAAGACAACCGCTGCCGGGTCAGCGCCTTGTTGATGAGCAACAACATCAACTCCCAACTCTCCCCCCCAAAACTTCAGTTGATCAATAGCTGCGGCTCGAAAAGTGTCAGCCGCCGCCAATATGACACGTTTCCCTTGAGTATTTGCTTGCCATGCCAATTTAGCAACACTGGTAGTTTTACCCGAACCATTCACACCAACCACCAGAATAACTTGAGGAATTCCTTCCACTATCCTGGAGTAAGAAGGAAAACTAGAAACTCTTAATAATGATATCATCTCATCCTTGAGGACTGATCGGATTTGCGACGGTTCCAGTTTTTTTTCATCTTTGACTTTTCGTTTGCTTGTATCAACAAGCTTAGCAGTAGTGCTTATTCCTACATCGGACAGGATGAGCAACTCTTCCAGCTCATCCCAAAACTCATCTCCAAATGACCTTCCCTCAAAGAGACGAGCTATCTTGCCAAACCAAGCTTCCTTAGTTCGTCTTACTCCTAGTTCAGTTCTTTCCAGCCAATTCGACAAATTATATCTCCTTTTACTAGCAACCCATAGTAACACAAGCACTTTCAATTTCCCTGAAAACATAGAGAGTCTGACCAGGCATTTAATACTTCAATTGGCTAATAAAATAATAATGATTAACTATCTGGAAAATTTAGCAATCCCTCTTTCGAAACAGTTCAGTAAAAAGATAAGACTGCCTAGCTGCTAACATTTTTCCCTGTATGAAACTTCTATTCGCGTTCTTCTTGCAAACAGAAGGGGATATATTATGTCGCTGGTGCAGCAGGGAATCCAAACTGCGAGAAAAAGAAACAAAAATATGAATGGTAGCAAAGGAATCCAGTTTGCCATCCCAAAAGCTACAAAATAAAACAGAGATGCCCATGTACTTAATAATACATGTCCAAAGTGAGGAATCTTAGTCGTTTGTTTCTTATAACCCATCATAACCCCAACCAGCGCAAGCAGATTAACCCACCATTTCTCAATAAAAGGCACATGGAACTCTATGGGAACTTGAAGTAATACTGCCCCAAAATA
>JAUVYX010000206.1 GCA_030602865.1 Dehalococcoidia bacterium
GAGTGGTCAGGGCGTAACCTTATTCTGCTTGAAACGTTTGCTCCTCTCGATAATTTCTTGTTTTGCCTTGTGACGCTGATATCCAAATGGCCCGGAGCGCAGGGCAAGAAGGCTCTGTCCAACTGCAGATAATGTTGTCCCCCTTCCCATTGCCCCCTTTGCTATGATTAAATTAAAAAATGATTACCGTTACAATACCGAATGTAATCCCTCTCTGTAAAGACAAATAGCAGCTTTCAGTGCCATTGCTTCTAATAAAACAGGGATTGCTGCTGAAGGAGTTGTTTCATGTTCTTATCAGACAGTGTAAAATCCAGCAATGAGAGATGCTGAATCAATAGCAACAAGGAGGTGAGGATGTCTCAGATTAAAGGGCCTGCAATATTCCTGTCCCAGTTTGTTGGTAATGAACCCCCGTTTAATACACTGGAAGGAATAACTGCATGGGCAAAATCCCTGGGATACCTGGGAGTGCAGGTTCCGGCTCCAGTTAAACAGCTGATTGATCTTGATAAGGCAGCGGAATCAATAGATTATTGTGATGAACTGAAAGGCAGTTGCTACGGGCTGAAAATCACGGAACTGGCTGCCCAGCGCTACGGACAGCTTGTCGCTGTCCATCCAGCCTATGATGATGTGATGGACAATTTTGCCTCTCCTCACGTCAGAGGAAATCCTAAAAAACGCTCGGAATGGGCAGTAGAACAGTTGAAGAAGACAATAAAGGCATCCATGAATATGGGCTTATCTGTGGTTCCTACCTTCAGTGGTGCGCTTCTCTGGCCTTATCTCTATCCCTATCCTCCGAGACCTGATGGACTGGTTGAACTGGCATTCAGGGAACTGGCAAAACGATGGAAGCCTGTTCTTGACTACGCCGAGGAATGTGGAATTGACCTTGCTTATGAAGTTCATCCTAATGAAGATGTTCATGACGGCATCACCTTTGAGAGATTTCTCCAGGCGACCGGAAATCATAACAGGGTTAACATATTGTATGACCCCTCTCATCTGGTATTGCAGTGCCTTGATTACGTCGGGTACATAGCTTGTTACAGCGGCTACATCAAGGCTTTTCATGTGAAAGATGCTGAGTTTCGCCCATCTCCCCGGAGTGGCGTCTATGGTGGTTACCAGGAATGGAAGGACCGCCCCGGACGTTTTAGAAGCCTGGGCGATGGACAGGTTGATTTCAAACGGATTTTTAGCAAACTTACCGAGATTGGTTTTAATTCATGGGCAGTACTGGAATGGGAATGCTGTATAAAATCGTCGGAACAGGGAGCACGTGAGGGAGCTGAATTCATCAGGTCCATGCTGATAGACACTACGGAGAGGGCGTTTGATGATTTTGCCAGGGGTGAAGATAGCCTCGAAATAAATAAACGAATGCTGGGATTGGAGTAGTATAAATGGAGAAGCGAAAACTACGTGGTGGCATGGTGGGTGGCGGTAGTGGTTCATGGATTGGGGCGGTACACCGCATGGCAGCGACAATGGATGGGCAGGCAGAGCTTGTGGCAGGCGTCTTCTCTTCAGACCCTGAAAAATCCAGGAGATTTGCGGGAGAACTATATCTGGATTCTTCCCGGGCATATTCAGATTACCGGGAAATGGCAGAAAAAGAAAGCGCCCTCCCTGCCGATGAGAGGATTGACTTTGTCTCCATAGTAACACCCAATGTATATCATTTCGATATCGCCAGGACTTTCCTTGAGGCAGGATTTAATGTTATTTGTGACAAGCCTGTGACCTGCAGGCTGGCGGAGGCACAGGAGTTAAGGTCAATTGTCGCCAGCTCTGGGAAAATATTCGCCCTGACCTATACTTATACCGGTTATCCCATGGTTAAACATGCCCGCTACATGATTAAGCAGGGCCTGCTTGGTAAAATCGTCAAGGTGGTCGTGGAGTATCGCCAGACATGGATAGCCAGGCTTCTTCAGGCGGAGGGTAGCTCTCTTGATATCTGGCGTCTTGACCCCCAAAAAACAGGAATCGCCTGTTGCATAGCTGATATTGGAATTCATGCGGAAAACCTGGTTCATTATGTGACCGGACTGGAAATTGAAGAACTCTGTGCTGATTTATCCAGCTTCGTGCCGGGGAATTCACTGGACAATGATGCCAGCATTTTGCTCCATTATAAGGGAGGAACCAGGGGAATCATGCATGTCTCCCAGGTATATACAGGAGAAGAAAACAATCTCAGTATCCAGGTCTATGGCACGAAACAGAGTTTGTCCTGGAACCAGGAGAATCCAAATTACCTGGTATGCAAGACAGTGGATGGATACTCGAGCACTTATTCTAAAGGTTTCAGGGGAAGCCAAGTTTTATGTGATGAGGCGAGGAATGCCAGTCGTCTTCCACTGGGTCACCCCGAAGGATTCATAGAGGCGTTTGCCAATATTTACCTTGAGGCCTTCAACGGAATTCGAGCGCAACTGGCAAATCAACCGATTCCTGACGGTGATTACCCCACTGTGGATGATGGAGTAAACAGTATGGCTTTTGTGGAGACCGTGGTTGCCAGCGCAAAGTCCGATAAGAAATGGGCCAGGATGGAAAGTACTAGTGCTGTTAGTAGTTTATAGTGGTATGATTTATAAACAAACGATTAACTGGTGAATATCATTTATTAGGAGTAACCTGAAATGAACCTGAAAGCGTTGCAAAAAATAAGTTCTGGACTGTATATTGTCTGTTCAGTACAGGGAGATAAACTGAACGGACAGATTGTTAATACCGTTATGCAGGTGGCTTCTGAACCACCAGCCATTGCGATAAGTATCAACAAGCATAATCTTACCCATGAATTTATTACCGGGAGTAAAGTCTTTTCTGCTTCCATCCTTTGCCAGGATACCCCAATGACCTTTATCGGGCGTTTCGGTTTCAGGTCGGGCAGAGACCTGGATAAACTGGCGGGAGTAGACTATAAAACTGGCAGTACGCTGGCCCCCATTGTTACTGAAAATACAGTTGCCTACCTTGAGGCGAGGGTAATCCATGAGGTGGATGTTAATACACATACCCTGTTTATTGGAGAGCTTGTTAATGCAGATATTGT
>JAUVYX010000162.1 GCA_030602865.1 Dehalococcoidia bacterium
GCGAAATGGGAATTTAATACTATTTTTAACGAAGCGAAGCAAGTAATTTCTGGCAGGGATAAAAAGATTGAAAATGAAGTCAATGCCACGGAGTATTTTTCTTCTATTGTGCAGATAAAAGCCCTGAAATCAGAAATAGAGGCAATCAACACTGGTGGCAAGCAAGGTGACCTGGCTTCGCTTGAAGCTGAATTAAGCAGGTTACAACAGCAGAAGATAGCCTTAGTGGATACAGTGGAGGAGGTGATAGAGAGACAGATAAAAGAGACTCTGGCTCAGCAGGGTATCTTCAATCCGATAGATAAATATATAAAGTTGAAGGTTAGCTTCCCACCCATAAATTTCAAGCTGGATAAACCACCCCATTTGCTGGTGATTTCGCCTAGAGACAGAATAGAAAGTATGAGAGAAATCTCTCTTAAGCAGGGTATTAATCCTGAGGAAATGGAGAGTATTGAAGCTGAGGCTGACAAACTGGGTGTTTCTTCGCTGGTGGTAGAGCTTAGTGGCTTTGGCGGAACATACCCCACCTTTGTTACTGATGAAGCCAGCCTGCAGTTTACCATTGATACTGCCGCCGAAGAGTGGTTGCATCAGTATCTTACCTTCAAGCCGCTAGGCTTTCTATACTTACTGGATATAATTGGCGTGTCCCGTAATTATGAAATTGCCACCATGAATGAAACTCTGGCCAGTATGGTCAGCAAGGAAATTGGCTCTATTGTGAATGAAAAATACTACCCTCAGCCTGAAAATAACGGCAGTCAAACTCAAGAGACAGCGTCAGGATTCGACTTTAACCGGGAGATGAGAAACATAAGAAGGGCAGTTGATAAGTATCTGGCTCAGGGAGAAATTGAGCAGGCTGAGGAGTTTATGGAACAGAAACGACAATATCTAGCCACAAAAGGCTACCATATTAGAAAGCTGAATCAAGCCTATTTCGCTTTTTATGGAACCTATGCTGACAGACCAACTTCCATTAGTCCCATCGGACCCGAGCTGAAGAAACTGAGGGGTCAGAGCGCCTCATTAAAGGATTTTCTGGAGACCGTGGCAGGAATGACCAGCCGCCAAAACCTGATAGAGAGCCTTAAATAGAACTTTTGTGGAGTCCCTGGAGGGATTCGAACCCTCGACCCGCTGCTTAGAAGTTAAGAGTTCAAATTCCAGGGAATTTCATTAATTTTGAGGCTAACTTAACCCGGTGACCTGAGCAAATTCCGCCGAAGCAGCTGGTCTTTTTTCTCCGGGTCATCACCTCCTTGATACATTACTGTTGATTACCTTGATTAATTTTAACACATTAACCGTGGGATTCAATAGGGCAGTCTTGACATAATATTAATCTGACTTGGTTCGAGTCCTCTTCAGTGGAGATAGAGGGATTCGAACCCCCTCTCTTTGGACTGCCTGCTTTATAGTTGAAAAGTGAGCAAAGTCGTTCGTATTACCCTGGCCAGTTGGTTCTTCCCCATGATAAGAGATTTGTGAATCCGGAGCCACTGGCAAAAACATTAACCCATTTACTCGAAAACGGGAACACCCACTCCTCTTCAGCACCTGATACCACACCAACAATACGCGGATCCCCGTTCCACCATGCAAATATGGGACCACCTGAGTTACCGTTCGTCAAGTCTGCCGACCTAGATTCTATCTCCCTACCACCGTGTGAATCTGAATCGACCTCAATAATATTGAATCCGCCCTGAAACGTGGGCCTTTGGCCTGAGGCTATGGCTCCAGGATATCCAATGCCACTCCATACAGACAGACCATTCCAACTCGACGAATAACCATTATATCCGAAATAACCTAGATCTAGTCCCAGGGGTGTATAGAGTCGCAATATGGCCCAGTCGTAGCCGACAACATTGGACGTATTGACAAATCCTCTGGCATTCGAAACATACGACTCAACTCCTGATCCATGCAGCGAGCTCCCATCATAAAGCGCTGGTGTAAATTTCATCCACCAGTTTCCGGCTTCAGCATCAGCCCAAGGAACAACATGCGATGCCGTTGCCACCAACCTTTCCCCGACTAATACACCAGACCCTGTCCACCCTGAACTGGTCGAAATCTTCCCGACCAATCCCCAAGGCCATGAGGAATCTCGGAATGACCATCTGTCATCTGACCCAAATACGATCAGTGGATTGACTGGATGCCCATTCATCCTCTGCATGGGGGGGAATTGCTGTCGTAGAGTAAGACGTGGTTGATATGAGGCATCCATCCATTCGGGTCGATAACTAGCGACCGAGATACCCGGATCGATTTCTATTAGGATATTGGCGTGTTCTACACGCTCAGCAGCCACACCTGGAACGAATCCTGACTGCATGCCTTCAACGTTTGGCAAATTGACCTGCCAAACAGGTTTATTCGCACTACGAACTTGTTCGATCTTCAGTTCAGGTTTTCCTCTTCCCTCTCCCACAATATAAACCGGCTGTGCTTTTTGCATTTGAACAAGCTCATGTGGAAGTTCGCCCTTACCCAGAATGGGTTGACGAGATATCACCTCATTGTAGTTATTTGGGGCTTCTTGCGTACCAGCAAAATGAAGCTCATCAACATAGGTTCTCCGCTGGCGGCGACTCACCGGCCTTTCTCTTCTTTGCATATCAGTCCTCCTTTCTAATCCAAGTTATTCGGGATTTCCTATACTAAATCAAAAAGGGCACCAGCCACCGCATTATGTTTTAGCGGTTCCAATGCCTTACGCTCATCGCCTAGCCTCCTAAACCAATACTGCGGTTTACTTGCGGCTCAGGTTAAGTAGTTCACATATGAAAAAGATTAGCGTAGTGAAAATATTATTACTTCTTATATGAATTGTCAAGCCCTTTTGGGAAATAAATAGGTCTTTTTTAGAAGAAACAGGTATAAATACTCACGCGTGATGAGACATAGAAGTGCCATTCAATGGCCTTGACAGCGAGCCGGAAAATGCTGTATTCTTTTATTTTCAAGACTTGATGAAAGGCGATAACACAAGCAATGGCTAACAGGGTACACAGGTTGAAAGATGTAGACCACGAAGACAGGATTTTGAGAACCTTTATATTGTTCGTGCAAGCGGCGGATGCGACAATGAAGTATGCCAACGCTCATTTCTACAGAAAAGAGGGGCTCTCGGTAATCAAGGTCATAGTGCTACGAGTCCTGGCTGCCAATGGTGGGACTATGACTCCTTCTGAGATCGCCGAGTGGACATTCAGGGAGCGGCACAATATCACGACATTAGTCGACCGCCTGAAACGAGATGGACTCGTCAGAGTTGAACGCAATAACAGAGACAAGAGGTTCGTTAGTGTCACGCTGACGGCTAAGGGACGGAAGATCCTCAAGCAGGCTATGCCGGTGGCGAGAGATATTGTGAACCGAGTGATGTTATCAATTACTGAAGGTGACGCTATTCCGCTCGAAAAGTCACTGAGGGTCTTGAGGCAGAATGCACACGATGGCTTAGAACATCTTGCCAAGCGTGCTCAACCTCAGCCTGGGTAGGGCAATGGCGTTATCACCTGCAGTATTGAGCGAAAAGCCATAGCTCTTGAAAGAAGAAAACATAAGGGG
>JAUVYX010000148.1 GCA_030602865.1 Dehalococcoidia bacterium
TTCACAACAAGTCCACTTTTACTAGTTTTTTCTTCATTTGCAACTTTTTCTGCAAAGTCTGCAAGGCGCTTAGGAATATATATAGACATTCTAGTTGTTTTCGTAGCCATAATAACACCTGCACATATTATTTTGTATTACAATTAAGTATTATATATTAAACCTCTGTGTTTGTATACTTGCTCATAGGGGTTAACTGATACATAAAACACATCTATGTTGTCCCCTGGGCAATGAGGGCATATCCCCTTACACAAATTCTCAGTGCTATGGGGATATCCTTCGGTCGCTCACGCTTCGCTCGCAATGACGGGTGACCGGGTGGATTCCTGCTAAAGCAGGAATGACAAAAGGGAAGGCAGAAAGGACATAAGGGAAAGCTCTTCCGCCCAGATTGCCGCGGCAGCAAGGCTGCTTCGCAATGACATGTGAAGGGTTAAGGTGAGTGTTTTTATATAGATTCAACACCCTTCATGCGTCGCAAATTCCTGACCTCTGGTATGAAGAGCAGCAGCGTAAACAGGAACGATAGTATGTCTGCGGCCGGGTATGATAACCATATACCGTCGATCTGCCAGAACTTGGGTAGTATTAATATCAGCGGCAGGAAGAACAGGATTTGCCGGGATATAGCGGTAAGGAAAGCGGGAACAGCCTTACCAATTGACTGGAATAGCACCGAGCCTACCACCTGGAAGCCAATCAGGAAGATACAGAGGGATATCAACCTGGCTGCCCGGGTGGCTTCAATGATGAGAGAAGGGTCATTGGTGAAAACGCGAATGATGGGTTCTGCATTGAAAACCAGGGGGAAAAACGCCACCAAAGATATTATTGTGGATGCTATGATGGAGAGCTTAATAGCTCTGAGCGCCCTCGCACCATTCCTTGCTCCATAGCTGAATCCGAGGATAGGCTGTAACCCCTGTCCCAGGCTAAAAAGAGGCATTAGCACAAGCATCAGCACTCGAATCACGATGCCAAAGGTGGCGACGGCCATATCACCACCATAGAATATTAACGACCGATTCAATATCACAATAATGAAGCTGGTAGCAGTTGACCTGGCGAACGAAGCCATGCCGATGGGGATGATTTCTTTTATTACTTGATAGTAAGGGATAAGATTTGCCAGGCGAATCTTGAGTGAACTGTTCTGGAACTTATAATACGACAACAAGAATAAGGAGGTAACCATTGTCGATATGACGGTGGCTATTGCAGCACCCTGTACTCCCATGCCCAGTCTGAGAATGAAGATTGCATCGAGCACGATGTTTAATCCTGCTCCGATTATCATGGCTATCATGGGAACCCGTGCGTTTCCTTCAGCCCTGACCAGGCTGTTTGTTGACATGGCAAAGATACGGAAAACCGTACCCAGGAGGATAATATCTAAATAACCTGTGGCATAAGGAGAAATCGATTCCGATGCCCCGAATAATCTGACCCAATAATCGGTATTGGCCAATCCGACTACAGTAAACAGTAACCCCAATATAATCGATAGAGATATGGCATTGCCCAGTGTTCGTTCGGCTTTCTGAATATCGCCAGCTCCCAGGGACCTGGAAATAAGTGATGCTCCTCCTACTCCCAGCAGCATACCCACGCCCATTATCACCATCTGAATCGGGAAGATGATGGTGAGGCCAGCAATCCCCAGGGGCCCAACTGCATGGCCGATAAAGATGGTATCGACCACATTGTAGAGAGCCATCACAATCATGCCTACTGCGGCAGGAAGAGAAAGCCTTAATAATAATCTGCCAATTCCTTCATTGGCTAACATATTCTGTCTGGCATCGAGCATATAGTATTTATTCCTCGGTAAATGTAGTATTCCTCATCGGTAGAACCTGGCAAAGTGGATTAAAGCTTTATAACTTTGACAATACTTCTCGTATCTTCTGCAATGAAGCAGAGATCTCTTTTAGCTCGTCATTGGTGAGGTTGGCCATGCTCTCTTTCAGGGCTTCCCTGGCATGCTTCCTGTGGTCTTTAATTATCAGTTTTCCTTTGCTGGTAAGCTGGATATCGAGCATCCTTCTGTCTGACGGATCGGTGTTTCGTTCAACTATTCCCATGACTACCAGCCTGTCTATAAGATAGGTCATTTGTGGCCTTGGTATCAGCAACCTGTCAGCAACGCTACTGATGTGCATCTGCCCACTTTCATGCAACACTCTCATAATTCCGTAGTGGTGTGGCAGTAAACCATGCTGGCCCAGTGCAGTCTTGTTCTGAAATATCTTTCTCTTTATTGTCCGGTAAAAGAGCGGCATGATATAACAAAGGTTCTGGATAATGCTATCCAATTCATGTGTTCTACTCTTTGAATTATCCATAATAAATTACTATAGTATATTAATAGTTAAGAATATTAATTATTATATAAATGTACGACCATGATGTCAAATGATAGGTGGCTCTATTCTGAAGCGTTAGGCATATAGAGATAGTAGCTGGCTAATTCTCTTTATGGGGATTCTGAATAACCGAGATAAAGCCTGCCACTTTTTTGTCAAATCCCTGTTTCATATCGTTCTTGCTAAGTCCCAGGAAGGCAACAGGTTTCTGTCCAGTCAGTTCTTCCAGGTCATTGAGGCAGTTGGCGACGTAACTCTCGCTCTCCACTCTTGCCGTGCAGAACAGGGCGATTTTCTTCAGCAGCTTCTTATTATCATCGACATAGGTTCTCACTGGGGTGGATAGGTTACTTCCCCATACAGGAGTACCGAGTATTACCAGGTCGTACGCAGAGGGGTCTTTCTCGGTCTGTTGTAGCCTTGCCCTCTTCTTCCGTATGGCCTCTCTTAAAGATTTAATGAATCCGAGAGGACCTTTTCGATTCTCTATGTCGACGAGTTCTTCAATGTCAGTATTGATTGATTTCGCTATTTCCTGTGCTACTTTCCAGGAGGTTCCTGTCCTTGAATAGAATACAACCAGCGTTTTCATGATGTATCCCTCGCTATACTATTATTCATGCTGCATTGGTTAGCTGTTATGTTAGCAGAAAATTCAGTATTGCTGATAGGATGCGGGATGTGTAGCGGTTTATTTGAAAGAGGGGGTAGTGCTCTCAGGTTAGGAGGACAGGGGTGGCAGAATAAAGAACTTGTCATATTCTTTCATTGACGCTGTTTCGCTTGATGACCTTGAGCCAGCTGCCCCCTGTTTTCATATACATTTCCCTCAACTTGGGGATATATTTTATTAATATAAAAAGCAGTAGCGCGATGGAGAAAAATAAAAGTAGTTTTGAGTCATAAATCAGCCAGGCGATAAAGGGAAAAACAATAAGGGCAATGCTATAGCAGAAGGCGTAGTTTCGGGTAATAATTAGAGCTATAACGGCAACAGCGACGAAGAAGGGAATTGCTGCGGGCATGAGGAACAGGAGGATAGCCAGTGCCGGAGCTCCACCTTTACCACCGCGAAATTGAAGAAAAACAGGGAAGCAATGACCTGCTACGCTGGCAAACCCGGCGACCAGTTGCCATATCACTGGCAGACCCAGCCAGCGGGACAGCAGAATTGTTGCTATCCCTTTAGCCATATCAACTATGAGTACTGGAATCGCTGCTGCCAGACCGATTTCATGGTAAACATTTAATGTTCCCATGTTATTGCTGCCGACGTTGCGAATATCTATTCCCTTTTTCAGACGGCCTGCAATATACGCCGAAGGAATAGACCCCAGCAGATAGGCAACTATGATACTGATAGCGATAGTTAACATTTCAGTGCTGTTATATTCTAGTATTGCCCCGAGCACAACGCAACCCCTTGCGCTGGTTCAGCGTGG
>JAUVYX010000042.1 GCA_030602865.1 Dehalococcoidia bacterium
TCAAAAACATTACTCTCGCCGTAACGTTCTTTAAGGATATTACCTTCCTCGAACATTCTCCTGATCCAGGAGCTTTGCTCCATACTGCGCCTGACAGTATCAGAAAGTACCATTGCTGATTTCCGTTCTGCCTTCATTGAAGGCGCTAATATTTATTGGCACTACCTTCGCAGGTAACCGTTGATGAATAACATCTATCCATACCTGAATTTCAAACGGCAGGAAGACTGAAGCGCATCCCAGCAGAAAGATATTGAGTGCTCTTATGTCGCCCAACCTAATTGCGTGTTCAGTACCATTGACAAGAATAACGCGATCTGTTTTTCTTTTCAAAACACCAATTATTTCTTCATCACCGGGGTAACTGGCCTTCCCTAGATTTACTGTTGTCGGAGGTATCTTGTAGTTGTTAACGATTACGGTTGATTTTTCGTTTAAAAATTGTGCCCACCTCATTGCTTCCAGCTTTTCAAAACCAAGCATTATGTCAGCTTGTCCCTTTTTGATTAAAGGTGAGTAGACTTTAGCTCCTGCACGGATATGGCTTACCACGCTTCCGCCACGCTGTGCCATACCGAGCGTGTCTGTTTTTTTGGTGTCATACCCGGCGGCGAGTGCCACCTCGGCGACGATGTCGCTGGCAAGGATAATACCCTGGCCACCAACCCCTGAAATTATCAGGTTAATATTCTTCATTTAGCCATTTCCTCAGCGTTGGTAACCTTTGGAGCTATCGCGTGTTGCGGGCAAATCTGTCGGCAAATACCGCAGACATCACCGACACATAAGTTATCATTGATAAATATTTCACCGTCCTGGTATTGAATGGCAGGGCAGCCAATCATAGTGCATAAATCGCATTTAGTGCATTTATCCAAGTCAATAAACATCGGCGCAGTTTTCTTTTTAATCTGTGCCTGGCAGTTACCGCGCACTATGATAACTGACAGTTCTGGAATGCCCAGTGATTTCTTAACCGAGTTTCTTATCTCTTTTACATTAAAGGCATCGACTACCTGAACATCGTTGATCCCGATGCCACGAACAAGTTTTTCCAGGTCAACCCTATTAGTAGCTTTACCCTGAGCTGTTCTACCTGTTCCCGGATTGTCTTGATGGCCGGTCATGGCAGTAGTCATATTATCCAGGATAATTACCGTTATTTTCCCATTATTATAAAAGGCATCAACTAAGGGGGTTATACCGGAATGCAAAAATGTAGAATCGCCTATGACGGCGACAATATCACCAGTGACTCCTGCTTTCTCTAATCCCAATGCCTGCCCGATGCCAGCGCCCATGCAAGCGCAGGTATCCATGGCACTGAGTGGAGGCAGGGCAGCCAGTGTATAGCAACCGATATCTCCGGTAATAATCATTGAAGATTCACGCTCAGGTTTATTACGTGTTGATAAGCTGATACGATGACCCAGGCTACTGAGTACAAAGAAAACGCCAGAGTGCGGACATCCGGCGCAAAACAGAGGAGGACGCCCAAGTAAAGCAGGTTTTCCGTCAGTACTTTCCTTAGAACTAATCTCAGGAAGTAAATTGGCTTTGTGGCTGCATTCTTCAACGATATCAGGATTCAACTCACCGACCAGAGGGATAATATCCTTCCCGGTTACCTCTATGCCCATTACTTTGATGTTCTCTTCAAGAAAAGGGTCAAGTTCTTCAATGACCAGAAGCTTTTTTACTCGCGTAGCAAATTTTGTAATCATACCCTTCGGCAGGGGATATGGCATACCCAACTTGAGGAAAGACGCCTCGGGGAAAGTCTGCTTAGCATATTGATAGGCAACTCCGCTGCTTATAACTCCAAGCTCAGAACTTCCAGCTTCTACTATATTTACAGAGAGCGTCTCCGTAAATGCAGTTATTTCCAGCAATCTTTTCTCTACCTGGACATGACGTAGCCGAGCGTTTGCCGGTAACATAACGTATTTTCTATAATCGCGGGGGAATCCTATCTTTGCACTATTCTGACGTTGTTTAATTGCATTTACAGGCGATTTGGAATGAGAAATACGGGTAGTGCTGCGAACCAGTACCGGCGTATCAAATTGCTCGCTTATATCAAACGCCAAAATCATAAAATCATAGGCTTCCTGGCTATCGCTTGGTTCCAGTACCGGAATCTTGGCTAATTTGGCATAATAGCGGGTGTCCTGTTCATTCTGAGAGCTGTGCATTCCGGGATCATCAGCAACAATGATTACCAGTCCGGCGTTTATCCCGGTTGTGGAAGCAGCCATGAAAGGGTCACCAGCTACGTTTAGTCCTACATGCTTCATGGACACCACTGAACGGGCGCCACCATAGGCTGCTCCTAAAGCTACTTCTACTGCCACCTTTTCGTTGGGGGACCATTCAGTATAGACATCTTCATGTCGTGCAATATTTGCCAGTATTTCAGTACTCGGAGTTCCCGGATAGGCAGTGGCAACCTGAACACCTGCATGATAAGCCCCAAGGGCTAAAGCTTCATTGCCAGAGAGTAATTTCATCACGATTGAGAGTCATTATAGCATATGAATATTGCTTTTTGGCAAAGTGTTTGATATTAGGTACTATGTAACGGAACCACGCCTCCTGATTCTTGACCTCTTTTAACAAGAGGCCTATAATTTATATTGTTATTACCACTGTAACAACCTGCTCCCTGTAACATACCGCAAGCGAAAGCTCGTCTGAGCAGTAACTGTTAAGGACGATGAATCTTGAAATCGCCGCGAATTATACTTTCTTTACTGGTAAAAGATATACCTCTGTACTGCACACCTACCATCTATAAGCAGGCCAATCCTGAAAAAGGAGTATTTATTGAATAACAACAGGTTTTCCAATGTATTCTATGGGTACTATATCATTGCCTCATTTGTACTCATCCTTACATTCGTTCATGGACTCCATGCCAGCTATGGAATCTTCTTCAACTCCCTGTTGGAAGAATTTCAATGCTCAAGGACAGCGATTTCTGGTGCCCATTCAATAGGCTTCCTGATTGGTGGTTTTGCCGCCATCATACTTGGTCGACTCAGTGACAGGATTGGCCCTCGTATTATTCTTACCATTGCTGGAATAGTATCGGGGCTGGGATACTTTCTGATGTCACAGATGAGTTCTCTGTGGCAGCTCTACCTGTTTTATGGACTTATAGTCAACATCTGGCCGATGGCTTCAGATGTCATAGCACTCTCCTCCGTGGCGCGCTGGTTTGTAAAACGTAGAGGGTTTGCCAGTGGGCTGGTAAAAGCAGGTACAGGTCTCGGGATAATGATCATGCCTCTACTGGGTAGTTTCCTTATTTCTACACAGGGATGGCGAACGACTTACATCATCATCAGCATATTACTTGTCGCCTGTGTCGTTCCAGTAAGCCAGCTCTTGCGAAGGGACCCCTCCCTCAAAGGACTCACCCCCTATGGAGTAAAGCAAGGGCTATCATCTGATCTAATAACGGGAGGATTCTCTTTCAAGGAAGCATTACATACAAAGCAATTTTGGATGATTTGCGTCACAATGCTCTCCATCTGGTTCTGTGCAAATAGCCTGATAGTACATCTTATTCCACATGCAATTGATTCTGGAATATCCCCATCCAGCGCTGCAATGCTTATTTCCATACTCGGTGCAGTAAGCATCGCCGGAAGGATAGGCGTTGCCACTCTCAGTGACAGGATTGGCCTGCGAAAATCACTGCTTGGATGTTTCGTGTTGGCGTTGCTGATGCTTTCGTGGCTTTATTTCTCAAGTGAATACTGGCAGCTTCTCCTCTTTGTTCTTATCTATGGCTTCGGTCACGGCGGTTTCTTTGCCCTTATATCTCCACTCCTGGCAAAGATATTCGGCACAAAAGCTCTTGGCTCCCTGTTCGGCATTGTTACCTTCTTCTCATGTATCGGTGGTGCTATAGGCCCACTTGTTCTTGGGATAGTATTCGACAACGCGGGAAGCTACAAGTTGGGATTTATTATACTCATCGCTATTGTAGGTATCGGCTTCTCTCTTGTCTTGCTACTAAAACCAGTTAAGAAGAAACCCGCGGAGCAAATAAATAGCATAAAACATAGCCCCGTGACTTAATCGTAACAGAAATAAAGGTTGAATCAGCTTTTACTGGCTATTTATACTTCCAGCCAGTGCCCTCAGGGTTATCCTCAATGATTACGCCGGCCTCGGCCAGACTATTCCTGATTTTATCGGCCATTTGCCATTGCTTTTCGTGGCGAAGGTCATTGCGAACCGAGACCAGCAGGTCAATAAAAGGCTCAGCACCAGAGACTTTCTTAGCCTCGCGTTTCAAGGTGAGCCCCAGCAACCCAGCCAGACTAGACAGGGTGCCCTGTGCATCTTCCACCCGCATTCCCTCCTCGATGGCGCGGTTTATCTCCCTTGCCAGGTCAAACAACACCGCCAGAGCCTGTGCCGTATTGAAATCGTCATCCATGACTTCTGTAAAGCGCTGCTCAAAGGACGCAGTATTAACGCTCGCCATACTGGTGTCATCCGTCCCTTTTCGCACCAGCGCCATACGCAGGCGTTCCGCCGCCTTTTCACTATTGACCAGAGACTCATCGCTGAACAATAACGGACTCCGGTAATGGGAGCCCAGGATAAACAAACGTATCGCATCAGAACTGAAACGGTCCAGCATATCCTTCACCGTCACCAGGTTGCCGATAGACTTGCTCATCTTCTGCTTATCTAACTGCAACAAGCCATTATGCAGCCAGTAGTGGGCGAATGGAGCAATACCTGTATAGCTCTCCGACTGGGTTATCTCGTTCTCATGGTGTGGAAATATCAAGTCCTGCCCACCTCCATGAATATCTATGCTGTCTCCCAGGTACCTCAATGACATTGCGCTGCATTCAATATGCCAGCCGGGCCTTCCCTGTCCCCAGGGACTCTGCCATGACGGCTCACCCGGTTTAGATGCCTTCCACAGGACGAAATCCAGCGGATGCTCCTTCTCTACGCCAAAGGCGCAATCGCGAGAGACCATCTCGGACAGCTTGCGACGGCTCAACTTACCGTAGTCGGGAAATTTCTCAACGCGGAAGTAGACGCTTCTCTCAGACTCGTAAGCAAAGCCCTTGTCTATCAGTCCCTGCACCATCTCGATGATTTTCGGCACTTCCTCTGTAGCTTTGGGATAGATATCTGCATGTCCAATGTTTAAAGCATCCATATCGTCGAAATAGCTATCAATATATTTTTGGCTCAACTCCGACATGGATATGCCCAGTTGGTTGGCGCGGTCGATTATCTTGTCATCTATATCGGTGAAATTTTGTACGTGCTTGACCTTATAACCACGATATCTCAGGTAACGCTTAATGACATCAAAGACCACATAGCTCATAGCATGCCCGATATGACAGTCGGCATATACGGTAACTCCACAGACATACATCGTTACCACGTCGCCCTGAGGCTTAAATTCTTCTTTTTGCCCTGATAAGGTATTGTATATTTTCACGGTAATTCCTCCTGGATATGCTGCTATCGAACATAGCCTGCTCCACTGAGCCTTGTAATT
Source organism: Dehalococcoidia bacterium (assembly GCA_030602865.1). Next base: position 5,549 of record JAUVYX010000042.1, read on the forward strand.
TTAACAGATTCCCATGGTGTATGGATAAAGATAGAATATTCCTGTTATCACTCCTCTTTTGTCATTCCTGCGAAAGGAGGAGCGGAAGCAAATATTGCTCCAATATTACCGACAGTGCCATTAAGCCCTACCATTGTGGCAAATTCCCTTTTTCTGAACCAATATCTGAGAATTTTTGCCATAGGCACAAAAGAGAACTCAGCATTCCTAATGACGCTCTTCCTAAAGACCATTCTCTGGCAAACTCCGGACTCATAACTGCAGGAGAAAGTCGATGGAAGTAAACGAAAAAATAAACCTCTGTTACTAACAGGTAAACAGCCCAACGATATCTTAGTAATCCCTTGTCATTTACTTGCCTGTTAAACCATGCGAGAATGAATTCTCGCATGGTTTAAACTTCTGCAGGGAGAATTAGACTTTACCTGGTGGCAGCAGTCCTTCAGGAAGAGGCGGATACATATCTCTTCCCCCCGGTCTCTTTCTTAAACTCATCCCAAGCTACCTTCAGGATATCAGGCTTCGTCTCCAGATCTAAAGCAGTAAGAGCTAATGTCCTGGCAGCAACCATCATCCCTTTAAACCCAATACTTGAACCAAAAGTTGCTGTACTCTGCCAACTATGCACAGGAACACCAAGCGCTGTGCAAGTTGTAGTAAATTGCGCTGTCGGGGTGATATAAGATACATCACCCACATCAGTGGAACCTGGAAGTATCTTCCCCTTAGCAAAGCTATCCGCCCGATCTAGTATCTTATCGCAAAGAGGATACCCCACTTCCTCCTTCGTTAACCCAAAGCCCTTTATCAGTGCATCTATAGCACCAGCTTGAAGAGTTGCCTGTAGCTGTTCGGCAAATGCTTTCTCCTCACCTGTAAAGCTAGGAGCACCTACCTTCTTTAACTTCTCCAATATAACCTTACCAAGCACATCATTCGGCAAATAATCATAACACCCAACAATAAACTCTACATCATAAGTTGTGCCAGTCATTAAGGCTGCCCCCTTGGCTATATCAAGCACCCTGGCGTAGGTCTCTTCTACCTGCTCCCGACGTGGAGCTCTTATGTAATACCATACCTGAGCATAATCAGGTACTACATTCGGCGCCAAGCCACCATTTGTTATCACACAATGTATCCTTGTTTCTTGGATTACATGCTCACGCAAATAGTTAATACCAATATCAGTTAACATTACCGCATCTAAGGCACTTCGCCCCATCTCGGGAGAGGCCCCAGCATGTGCCGAAATGCCATGAAAATTAAACTTAAATGAGTTCATCGCTAAAGAAGAACTCTTCCAGACTGTGTTAGCAGCCATTGGATGCCAGGTTATGGCAGCATCAAGATCATCAAACACCCCATCTCTGGCCATTAATACCTTACCAGAAAGCGTCTCCTCAGCAGGACAACCGTAATATCTGATCGTCCCTTTAATTTTATCTCTCTCCATGGTCTCCTTTACCGCCAACGCTGCTCCAAGACTGGCTATACCAAATAAGTTATGCCCACAACCATGACCTGGACCTCCTTTAATTATCGCTTCCTTCTTGTTGGATACTTTCTGAGAAAGCCCAGGCAAGGCATCATACTCCCCTAGTATCCCAACTATTGGCTTACCTTCCCCCCATGAGCCAATAAAGGCAGTGGACATCTGGG
>JAUVYX010000037.1 GCA_030602865.1 Dehalococcoidia bacterium
GACAAATTATAATATCAGATTGTTGTACTTAGTGGGGTAGTTGTGGTGGATATAGAATGAATAACGACGATTCCCATTCGATTCCACTCATATCGGGTGGGTTCGGGTAGAAAGAGTAGAAAGATAGGAGATCTACATTGATTAATCATGTAAGAAAATGGTTGTTATTGCTTGGTGCACTGTCCTTTATTCTTAATCCTCTCTCTATTATATTGGCACCACAGACGGCACTTGCTGAGGAGACCAGTGACCAGAATACCGAGTATGTAGAAAGCCTCAAACACATACAAAACATGAGCGGGCGTAGTCTGGAACTGGATATTAATGGTAATGCTCATCTCGCCTACGGTTCTGATCATCTTTATTATGCGTACTACGATGAGTTGGGATGGCACTATGAGACAGTGGATAATGGCATGGGGGTTGGGCAATATAGCTCACTGGCTTTTGATACGAATGGTGCTCCTCACATTAGCTACTTTAACAGTAGCAAGAAAGATTTGAAGTATGCTTATAAGGATGTTGATGGGTGGCATACGGAGACTGTAGACAGTGTTGGGTGGATAGGTGAATATGGATCTATCGCACTCGACAGTGACAATTATCCTCACATTAGCTATTTCGACTATAGCAATGGCGAACTGAAATATGCTCATAAAGACTCTCGTGGTTGGAAAATAAGGGTATTGGATCGTGACCGGGTTGGGATGTATACCTCTCTGGCTATGGACAGGGCGGGTTATGCACACATCAGCTATTTTGATTATGGTAAGGGCTGCCTTAAATATGTCTATGAGGATAATCGTGGCTGGCATAACTTAACTGTTGATGTTGAAGGGGTTGGGTTATATGGCTCTATGACACTGAATAGCTATGGCAATGCTCGGATAAGCTACTTCGACTATAACAACGGAGATCTGAAATATGCCAGTGAGGAATCCAATGGTTGGCATATAGAAATTATAGATAGCAATGGCAATGTTGGTGAATACAGCTCACTGAGGCTGGATAAGAATGGTCGTGGTCATGTCAGCTATATCGACAGCGATAGCAGTGATCTGAAATATGCCAGCAATAAATCCGGGAGTTGGCAGGTAGAGATTGTTGAGAAGGCAGGGGCTTCAAAATACAGTTCATTGGCACTGGATGGGGATGGCTATGCCCACATCAGCTATTTTAATTGCGAAGATTTGAAATTGAGATATGCCCGTGTTGATGCCGATGGTTGGAAACAGGAAGATGTTGATAGTAGTGGAAACATAGGGGAATACTGTTCACTGAGATTAGATGCCGAAGGACATTCACATGTTAGTTATTTTGATAGTGCCAACGCTGACCTGAAATATGCATATGGGGATTCTCGTGGATGGCAAGTGGAACTTGTGGATGGGGTGGGTGATGCAGGTAAACATTGTTCACTCGTATTGAATAATGAAGGGCAGCCATATATCAGCTATTACGATCAGAGTAACAGGAGCCTGAAATATGCATATAAGGATGCTGCTGGTTGGCATATCCAGACTGTAGATGCGGGTGGAGTTGGCGAATATAATTCATTGGCACTGGATGATGACGGCAAGCCTCATATCAGCTACTTTGATCGTACATCTTATCAGCTCAAATATGCCTATGGGGGTAATGGTGATTGGATAGTTGAGATCGTTGATGATGAATCGTGGTGTGGTTCCTATACCTCGTTGTCGCTCGATGCCGATGGAAATCCTAGTGTGAGTTATTATGGTATATGGGATATCAGCCTGAAGTATGCCGTAAAGGGTGCAACTGGCTGGCAGATAGAAACTGTGGATGATAAAGGAGCTGGTAAATACAGTTCGCTTGTACTGGATGATGAGGACAATCCTCATATAAGCTATTATGAGAGCCGTGGTCGTGATTTGAAATATGCATACAAAAATCTTGGTGGTTGGCACTTGGAGATTGTGGATGATAAGGGTGATGTGGGGGTGCATAGTTCTCTGGTATTGGATGAGAACGGTTATTCACATATCAGCTATTGCGAGACGATAGGGAACCGTCTGAAATATGCCCACAGTAATGGTGATACCTGGGATGTAGTTATAGTAGAGGATGGGCCTGATATTGCCCTGTGTAGTTCGATGGCGCTGAATGAGAAGGGATTTCCTCATATAATCTATTACAATGCAGGTGGTCACGACCTGGCATATTATTATGAATATTATACGGAAATTCGTTCTATTGAGCTGGCAACAATTATTGAAGTTGATGTGTTTCCAGTAGTAATAGGTGTTGGCGTTCCACCACAGGTGCTGATATTTGTAGAGGGAGCACTTCCAGATAGTTGCACTCGGTTTAATAAAGTTGTCACAAAGCGATATGATCACACCATAGAGGTAACAATTACTATAAAGAATCTAAAGGGAGATAACTGCGTACCAACCGATGATGTATTTGAGAAAAATGTGAATCTCGGCGGGAATTTCAATAGGGGCGAGAGATACTTTGTCATTATTAATGGAGTAGAATATATCTACGACGCTCCTGCAACATGGTGAGTGGGAGTTAATTCAGCCTATTTCACCGGTTTATGCATAATCACTTTCCCAATAATGTGATAAGTATTAATCCTGCAGTGAGGATTAGCGTACCGATGATTCGAGGAATTCTTCCCTCCTCTTTATAAATGAAGAAGGCGGCGACGACACCGATGACAATGCTAGTTTGCCTGAAAGCCAGTATGTAGCTGGCTTGTTGCATCAATTGATATGCCCAGAGTATTAACCAATACGAGCTAAAATTCAGTAAGCCACTGAGCGCTGGTAAAGTCCAACCGATGGATTTTACATCTGGTATTGTTTTCTTTGTTATCCGCAAACACAATGAAAAGCTGATGTAGGCGAAAACGAAGAAGAAATATCCGTAGCGAGCGGCAGTTGCAGGTCCCTGAACAACGATCTCTGCAGCGGTCTTGTCAAGCAATGTATAACCCACTGTCCCTAGAGCAGTGAATAGCATCCAGAGATTTGCCCGGTTGATATATCGATGTAACCGGAATTCTCGGATTGAACGGAGTGGTACCAGAAAGCAACCAGAAACTACCAGCGACATGCCCAGCCATCCTGCGGAACTAATGCTTCTTCCTTGCAATATGTCACCGAGGCCTACGAGGAGCACTGGAAGGGAGCGAGCTATAGGATAAACTACGGTAAAATCTGAATATTCGTATGATTGTGCCAAACAGAAGAAATAGAATCCACAAAAAGAGCCTGCTCCAATAACGCAGAACCAGGCTTTGATGGGCAGAGAATGTGCTATCAGTTCACTGGTGATGGCGGGGATGAGACCAACCAGAACGACCACGGTGATCATCCTGTAAAAGAACGCGGTTTCTGACCCTTTACGCCCTTTACGGCGAGCCATCAAATTCCAGCTTGCATGCATCAGGGAAGAACAAAGCACCAATACTATCACTAAAGGGTTCATATTAAGACCTCGTTCTCGCCTGTATTATAGAAGCTGTTTATAGTAACCAATTGGCTATCCTTGCAGAGATTGCACCTTTATAACGCTGTATTGGGAATATATGCGATGGTGATATATTTGTGCTTATGTATTATCCTCTTGTATGGCAGTTCTGAATCTGTCGATAATATCAGAGGTTCGAGTTAACGGGAAGGGAGGCCTGCTAGTGGCTGGCGGAACTTCAAGGCAAACAAAGGTTGGTCCTGTCTCAGTAATGATGCTCTCAATATTGTCCTGTAGCTCTTCTATGGTCTTAAACAGGTAAGCATTGGCATAGCCGGCAGCCGTTGCCAGTGCTACGAAATTTATTCTACTTGCATGTGGAATAGGCTGTCCACCTGTAGTACGGTATACTTGGTTTACGAATAAGAAGTGAATCAGGTTGGCAGGAGCCATATTTGCAATGGTAATCAGACTGCCAAGGTTCATCAGCAGACTGCCGTCACCATCGAGCACGATAACCCTCCTTCCAGGTTGAGCTAGTGCCAGTCCAAGACCCAGCGATGATGCTTTTCCCATGGCACCGCTGAATAAAAGGTCCAGTCCTGGTTTGCTCGATACCTGTGGCCATTCGAAGTTAGTCGTCATCGTGGCAATGACGATTGCGTTACCACGATATTGTGAGATTAGCTGTTGGGCTTTATAGCTATCTATCAAGATTACTTATACTCCGTACCGATTAAAATCACCACTGGATTCTTTATCTTTTGGGCCTCTTCATAGCCTGTAGCAATCTTCTCTGTATCTTCATCGTTCTCTATAAGGTAGTGCCTGATGTTCCAGGCATCCAGTATAGGTTCAGTGAATATGGCAGCTGAATCTGTTAGAGGGTGGTCTCTTTGCCAACCACGGTAGCCAATCAACAGTAGTAGAGGCAGGTGAAGGTCTAATGCCAGCCCTCGTATTGAGTCGCCAGACTCGAAGAACCCGGTATTCTGGTGTAGTACCACCACGTTTTTACCTCCCAGCATTAAACCTGTGGCGATGGCGATGGCTTCTCCTTCGCGACATACTGGAACGAGGGTGAACTCTGGTCGGCTTAACAGGGAGTCATACATAAATCGCGATTCACTGTCAGGTAGCCAAACAATGTGACTTATTCCACATTGGCTTAGTTTATTCAGTATCTTATTAGCTGTCAGATTTGCCTTGTTATTTATCAATGCTCACAATTCCTTATTGGCTTAATAGCTATTAAACGGATTGTATTTTAGCAGGAGACTTCTGTCAACAGATTTCAGATGAGAGAGGTTAGTAAATAACGCAATTTATATGGCTACTGGTGGAGAACTTCATTGGCGAGAGATGTTTCCATTGCTTAAAGAGTGCCTGGTAGTGTATAATGTGGAAATTAAATGACATCTTTTAACTAGCTGAAGAAGAGTTATTTTCAGCAAGCCTTTTCAGTATAGTTTCTATAGCCACAACAAGTAAAATTTGGAGGAGGATTCAATGAGTTCAAGGATATATCAGCTTACAATGCCAAAGCAGATTAGATTTGGTGTAGGAGCTTTGGAGACATTAGCTGAGGAGTTAACTAACTGGGAAACTAAGACAGCGTTGGTTGTTACTGATGAGGGAATTAATAAAGCTGGTCTGATTGAACCGGTTGAGGAACAGTTATCCAAAGCGGATGTTTCAGTGAGTGTTTTTACTGGAGCCGAACCAGAGCCGACGTTGTCCAAATTGGACACTATAGCTGATGAATATCGTAAGAAGAGGTTTGACATAGTGTTGGGTGTGGGAGGAGGCTCGAGCATAGATACGGCTAAAGGACTTTCTATCTTGATGACTCATGGGGGTAAGGCAGTTGATTATCTTGGTATAGGTATGGTTCCAGGACCCTGTATCCCTGTCGTCGCCATACCTACCACAGCAGGGACCGGTAGTGAGGCAACAAATATAGCCATCTTTGGGGACACAGAAAGACAGCTTAAGATGGCCATGGTAAGTCCATACAACTTTCCTCGCCTGTCACTTGTAGACCCAACTCTTAGTTATAGATGTCCTGCTAACGTGACTGCTGCTTCCGGTTTAGATGCGCTTGTTCACGCTATCGAATGCTATACTGGAAAGAAGGCGAATACATTTACCGATGCGCTGGCACTTGAAGCCTTAAACCTTATTGCTGGAAGCCTCAGAACTGCTGTAGCTGATGGTTCAAATGAAGAAGCGCGTAATCATATGTCTGAGGCGGCGATGCTGGGTGGTATCATGATAGTCAACTCGGGAGTAACGGCTGTTCATGCACTGGCTTATCCTCTGGGCGCGCGTTTCCATGTGCCTCATGGGGTAGCAAATGCTCTACTGTTGCCGCATGTTATGGAGAGCAATTTCAGCTCTGCCCTTGATAAATTTGCTATCATTGCCAAGATAATGGGAGAGGAAACCGAGGGCTTGTCTCTCAGGGAAGCTGCCATGAGAGCAATTGTGGCGGTTAAAGACCTCTCTAACGATGTTGGAGTTCCTCAAAGACTACGAGATCTCGATGTGCCTCAAGAGGCACTGGAGGGTATGGCCGTGGCTACCATGGATGTGACTCGTCTGATGTCTAACAACCCAAAGGAACTTAGCTTGGATGATGTACGTGGTATATGGAAGGCTGCCTGGTAGCACGCTGAGTGTATCTTTCTAATAATTATAATATACGCTCAGATTTGCTAGTTTTCGATGGGAAATAGTAGTGCAGGTAACTACCCAATTATTGTTTCATTGCGCGTCGCTTAGTTTCGTACTACAACGCAGGTATTTGTAGACCTCAATGACTGTTGCAGTAAAGGGAACAATCAGGATTATTCCCCAGATTCCGGCAATATAAGCTCCAAGTACAAGTAATACCAAAGTGATTGCAGGATGTATTCTCAGGTAATGCCCATGAATCCTGGGGACTAGAAAGTTGTTTTCGAATAACTGAATTGCCAGGAACAGTAATGCTACCCATAAAGCCTTGTCAGGCACGGTGGCCAGGGCTACGATGAAAGCGATGGCACCCCCGATCCAGGGACCAAGTATAGGGATGAGCTCGGTTATCCCTGCAATAATGCCAAGTGTTGGTGCAAAAGGTACTTTCAAAATGAATAAGACCAGGAAGCAGGAATAACCTACTACGAATCCCAACAACAATTGGGCGCGAAGGTACCTTCCCAGAACCATCTCAACAATGCTGACAATGTTTTTAATGTACTCTGCCAGCCATTGCGGCATGGCAGAGTAGAAACCGGTACTTAATTTCTCTGAGTCCTTTAGCAGGTAAAAGAGGAAAATGGGGATACAAACAAGACTGAGCAGTGGGTTGAAGATGTTTGGCAGGGATAAAATACCTCCCCTGAAAATGCCTTGTATGGAACCGGCTAAGGAAGAACTTATGTCCGTGACGAGTTCATCCATCTGCTGCTGTAATGTGGGAGGTAACATTTCACGTATACCTTCAGCCCATTCTCGCAGTACCTGTACACCAGATGAAACGAACTGTGGTGCGTTGGATACTAATGAGGAGAAGGTACCAATGAATATATCTACTATAAGATATATGATAAGGCCCACCAGTGCGAAGATAAATAGGATAAAAAGGACTATCAATACAATACGCTTGGTATTCCTTAACCTATCATGCTGTGGGAGTTTACCTTCCGCCCATCTAAGCATTGGTAGCATCAAGTAGGCTAGAACAATGGCGATGCCGAAAGGAAACAGAGCTTGTCTTAGAGCCCAGATAAGCACACATAGTAACACCAAGCCTGTTACAAGAGATATCAGGCGCCATTGCTTTTTAAGAAAGCTGTTTGTTGTATTCAATGTAGCTCACATGCTTTATCAACTGAGTTTATTGGGGAACTGCTATATCTATCAGTTCGCAGATCCCTATGGAAATTCCCAGTCAAAGAAAAACCACAACTACTGAACCAGTATTGCCTTTCAGTAGGACATGGTCAACCATTCTGATTTGCTGCTCAAGAAGGTCTATAGGGTGGCTTAGCTCTCCTTAGTATGGGCGTGGGATTTCTCTATAGCCTCGGCTGTTACATCCTTAACATCTTCAAAGGTTTCGGTAACGACCTCCCTCACATCATCGGCCATCTCGCTTGTTCGCG
>JAUVYX010000045.1 GCA_030602865.1 Dehalococcoidia bacterium
ACTGTATAGAAGAGGTAGCCTGATTTGAAGATACTCCTTGTTTATCCAAAGAATCCGGATACTTTCTGGAGCTTTAAGCATGCCTTGAAATTCGTTTCAAAGAGGGCGGCTTTTCCTCCCCTGGGTTTATTGACCGTGGCAGCAATGCTTCCCTCTGAGTGGGAGAAAAAGCTGGTAGATATGAACGTAACCACTCTGACTGATAAAGCCCTCAAATGGGCGGATTATGTGTTTATCAGCGCCATGGTGGTGCAGCAGGATTCAACACGAGAAGTCATCAACAGATGTAAGAAATTTGGAATAAAAACTGTTGCCGGCGGACCTCTTTTTACGCCCGGGTATGAAGAACTTGGTTTGGATGATGTGGATCATCTCATCTTTGCAGAAGCCGAAAACATAATGCCGCTGTTTTTAGAAGATTTGCAGAAAGGATGTGCCAGGCACATTTACACATCTGAAGAACGGCCGGCTATCACCACCAGCCCTGTGCCATTGTGGTCACTGGTCAACATGAAGAAATACCAGTTTATGAGCCTGCAGTATTCACGAGGTTGTCCCTTCAACTGCGAATTCTGCGATATCATTATAATAAACGGGCACATACCACGAACTAAAGACAAGAATCAGGTGCTCGCTGAACTAAATGCCATATATGACGTGGGCTGGCGAGGCAGTGTATTTTTCACCGATGATAATTTCATTGGAAATAAACGCAAATTGAAAACAGAGATACTGCCGGCAATGGCGCAATGGAGCGAAGAGAAGAATTATCCCTTCTCATTCTTTACTGAGGCATCCATAAATCTTGTCGATGATGAAGAGCTCATGCGGGCTATGACAGAGGTGGGCTTTAATATGGTATTTGTTGGTATTGAAAGCCCGAATGAGGAAAGTCTGGTTGAGTGTAACCCGCGGCCAAACCCGGGGCGTGATGTGCTGGCATCCGTTCAAAACCTTCACAATCCTGGTTTTCAAGTGCAGGGAGGATTCATTGTAGGTTTTGATAGCGATCCGCTCTCGATTTTCAAGAGCCAGATAAATTTCATTCAGCAGAGTGGAATTGTTACCGCCATGGTAGGTGTATTGATGGCTCCTCCGGGAACAGCCCTGCACAAACGTCTGAAGAGGGAGAACCGCTTGCTGCCAGGCGGTTCTGGTGATAATACGGACGGTTCAACCAATTTCATTCCTAAGATGGGCAGAGAAAGGCTCACGAACGGCTACAGGCACATCCTGAGTACAATCTATTCACCAAAACCATACAACGAACGTATAAAAACCTTTCTGAGAGAGTATAAACCCCGAAACGTAACAAAAGGCTCAATTAATCTCAACCGGTTACTGGCCCTGGTTAAATCTATCTGGGTTCTGGGAATCAAAGGGGAGGGAAGAGGATATTACTGGAGGCTGTTTATCTGGACATTGCTGAACAAACCTGAGTCTTTCTCCTTATCGATAACCTTTGCTATCCAGGGATTCCATTTCCGTAAGGTTGCCGAGAAAATATCCGCCTTCCCTGATTAAGTATTTTGATGGAACAGGGTGAGCACGAACCTGTCATAGAGCAGCAGCTAAATACTTCATCTTCCTGCCTTTCCATTGAGTCCTTCATGCCCATCACGACTCACCGCCCAGATTGCCGCGCTTCGCCCGCAATGATATAAATACTCAGTTAACATTTTCTTAATATTTGTGCTATAACATCAATTAGTATTAGGCGAAGCAGGCAATGAAATATTTATTGCTGTTTGCAAGTTGACATAAGGTATCGTGCGCACTGTGACATGTTAATCAACAGAGGAAGGTGAGATGGAAGGAAAACGAATCCTGGTGGTGGATGACGATGTTAAAACAGTGGAGCTGGTCAAGCTTTACCTGAATCGTGACGGCTATAAAGTGCTTACCGCCTGCGATGGAGTTGAAGCACTGCGACTGGCTCGTGAAAAACATCCCAATTTAATTGTGCTGGATATCATGCTACCCGGCATGGACGGCCTGCAGATCTGTCGTACACTGAGGGCTGAATCCGACGTGCCAATTATTATGCTTACCGCCAGAGTTACAGACGATGATAGGTTAGCCGGCCTGGAAATGGGAGCGGATGATTATGTGACCAAGCCATTCAGTCCAAGGGAGCTGGCAGCAAGAGTAAGGGCGGTGCTTCGCCGTCTTCCGGGTGAGCGCGGCCCTGAAAAAATAAAACGGGGTGACCTCACCCTGGACTTAAACAAGCAGGAAGCGGTTCTTGCCGGCAGGACGTTGAATCTCACCACGGTGGAATTCAAGCTGTTGGGGGTTCTCGCTCGAGAAGCGGGTAGGGTTTTCAGTCGAGCACAACTTATCGAGGAGGCTCTCGGTTATGATTTTGAAGGCTTCGACCGCACCATTGACGTCCACGTCTTCAATCTGAGGCGAAAACTGGAGACGGAGCCCGACCGTCCCGGTTATATAAAGACGGTGTATGGTGTTGGCTACAAGTTCCTGGAGCAAAACGATGCTACATAGTCTGCGCATCCGCCTGCTGCTGGCTTTCACCCTGGCTATAGTGCTCTCCATTGGCAGTACATTCTTTTTCCTCGGTCTAAATGTCAGGGGAAAGGTCCGGAATATCCATGAGTTGGACTCCCTGGCTTATGCAGCCAGAGTGCAGCAGACGTTGTCCCTTTATTACCAGGAGCAGGGGGATTGGTCGGTCGTTCAGCCCTTTGTCGAACAGATGGAGATCCTGCACAGGCAACGTGTGGTGCTGACCGATGCCAGTGGGATGGTAGTCGCTGATTCTCAGGGGGAATTTCTGGGCGAACAATATATTGCTGATGTGCCAGGGCAAATCATGTTATTGGTGGAGGGAGATGATTTTCTGGGCGAAGTGTACATCTATCCTGTTTCAAAGCCGGAGCTTGCCTTGCCTCAGAGGTTTCTTAAGCCACTGCATCAGTCTCTCATCTGGGGAGCTCTGGTGGCTGTAGGCATTGCCCTGCTGGTCACCTTTTTCCTGTCGCGACGAATCCTGGCACCGGTGAGGGCAATTACTTTCGCAGCCAGGCGACTGGGACAGGGTGATTTTTCACAGAGAGTATCAGTCGTAGATAAAACTGAGATGGGCGAGCTGGCAAAAACCTTCAACTCGATGGCAGGTGAGTTAGAAAAAGCAGAACAGATGAAACGGAAAATGATAGCTGATATAGCCCATGAGCTGCGGACTCCGCTGTCCAACATCAGGGGTTATTTGGAGGCGACGCGCGATGGAGTGCTAAAGGCGGATACTAATACTCTTCGTACCATAGAGGAGGAGGCGGTTTTATTATCGCGCCTTGTTGATGATTTACAGGAACTGAGCCTGGCGGATGCTGATGAATTAAAGCTGATACGCCATGTTGAAGATATCTCTGAAATAATAAAGCAGGCTGTGACAGCCAAGCAACCGCAGATAACGAATAAAGGATTGTCGCTCCTGGTTGACCTTTCTGATACGTTGCCCGCAGTGAGCATAGACTCACATCGCATCAGCCAGGTGTTGCGCAACCTGCTGGATAATGCAGTGGCCCATACCGCGGAGGGGAGCATCACAGTGACCGCCAGGCAGCAGGATAACCAGGTGCAGATAAGCGTCGCTGATACAGGCGAAGGCATTCCTGAAGAGGAATTACCGAACATCTTCGAGCGTTTTTACCGGGTGGATAAATCACGCACCAGGGCTACTGGTGGCAGTGGCCTTGGACTCACTATTGCTAAGCGACTGGTTGAAGCTCATGGTGGCAGCATCGAAGCACATAGCGAACAGGGCAAAGGCAGCCGCTTTTCGTTCACAGTTCCTGTTGCTGACTGACCAGGTTAACCTGGTAAAACTACCAGTGAGAGCTATCTTCCCTGCCTGACTATTAAAATAAGCATCACAACTACAAGGGCAATGCCGAGACCGATTATCACAATTATATAGAAGGGAACCGATGCTGTTGTTTCTGCCAGTGGAGGTGCAGGTGCAGGGGGCTGAGTTGTTACTATCGGTGATGGTGTCGAAGGGGCTGCCCCGGTGCTGAAGGTGCTGGTTGTCCAGTCGCCATAGCTGATATCGGTGATGCCTCTTACCTTCCAGAAGTAGCTGCTGGAATAGTCCAGGTCTATGTCGTATTTCCATGCGGTCGTTGTCAGGGCATCAGCCCCGGTGAGATTGACTACCATGTCGGTGAAATCGCTGTCCCTGGCAAGTATGAACTCGTAGCTGCTGGCTTTAGCTATGGAATCCCAGGTGAAGGCAGGCCTTATCGTCATATCTGTTGAGCCGGATGCCGGAAAGAAGCCAACAGGTGCATCTGCAAGAGCGATGGTGAATGACCATATGTCAGACCACGGGCTTCTCAGTGGCTCGATGGACCTCATCCTCCAGTAGTAGCTGTTGTTGCTTATCAGAACTGCTGAGTTTCCTCCACCAACAGCCCTGATATCATCGCAGGCATAGTTGCTGCTTCCCGTCCAGATATCCTCTATGCACTCAGGGTCACGGTAGATAACTAATTCATAGGTCCTGGCGCCGGTCAGCTCTTCCCAGCCCAGGAAAAGACGGGTAACCTGCTCGCAGGAGCAGGGGCCTATCGGCAATATGCTTTCATCCTCAGGCGCATCAAGCTCGGGCCCGGATTTGCATAAGATGTCCTGAAAGCGGTAAATAAGCTGGTTACTGCTATCAAGAGCCCAGAGGTCGTTTTGCTCTTCGTTTCCCGATAATCTGGGGTAATGTGCGGAGCTGATAACTCCCCCATTAATTTCAAAGCTGGTGCCCGCTGGCAGCGACTCGTTTGCCAGGTCAAATTCAACATTACCATCACAGCATTCTGCTGCGGCGGGATTCAAGGATCGTATTATGCCTCCGGTGGTTGCGGATGCCGGCTCCAGCCTCAGTGCATATAGTGTCCCTTCGGTTCCCATGACAAAACCACCGATTTCCTGGCCATCTGCCAGGTCAGTAACAGCTTTGTCGATTTGCTCCCATTCGATGGAGTGTCCAATGACCCAGCGCCAGATTCCTGCATCGGGAATATCAGTAGCGGCATAGATGATGCCATTTTCGGCGAAATTTACATCGCAAATTATCTGGATATTGCCATTATTACCGCCGACTGGCTCGTCTATTATGGTGAAACTATTGCCGCCATCGATAGAATAGGTTATCTGTCCGTTGGTGCCACCGGCAAAGAGTGTTCCATTTGGGGCGAATGTCAACATGTTTATGCCGGGCAGTCCCGTCTCCACTGCCTCTTCCAGCCAGGTGCGAGCCCAGTTGATGCTCTTGCTCACCTCGCCATTGGGCAAGGCGACATAAAGTGTTTCATTGTCCTCAACCGCAAGGTCGATTACAGGTCCCGGCGCATAGTGCCATTCCCAGGTGTTGCCCCTGCTCTGTGACAGCGCCATCCTGGTTCCCCCAATCTCTGTGGCGTAGATGTTATCGTCATTCTCGTTATGGTGACTTAGTTTCAGGATAATTGTGTTCGTTGAGGTGTCCATTGTCAGCAGACGATACCAGTGACCGTTTAACGGGTCGCCGGCACTGCTCCAGATTCCCTCGGGACCGAAGGTGCTGCTGGTGGTGGCAAACAGGCTGTCACCGTCGGGGGTCACCGCGATATCGGAAATCTCTATAAATGTATCCATTAGCCCCATCTGCCGCCACCTGTCTCCATCATCGGTACTCGCAGAAAGAGCGCTTTCATCAAGTGCGGTACCTGCACCGGGATTTTGCCCAGTTCCGCAATAGGCTATCTTTCCATCTTTGCTCCAGCCTAACACGGCGTTGCCTGGACCTGTAGGTGGCACGGAGGACAATTCCCAGGTTGGTGATGGGTGAAAAGGAGCCTCGCTTCGCTTTACCTGGACGGTTAGTGAACCGCTGACAGGATTGGCATCGCCGATCAGCAGCATTCCCGATTCTATCGTTCCGTAGTAGGCAATGCTGCATATATCGATAGAAGCACCGCCATCGGCATTCAGCCGGTATGCTGTGCTATCGTCAAGCCAGTACACATCGTCATTGGCATCCGGCTCGCGGTCACAGCTTACCAGGAGCTGGCGCGATGGTTCCTTCTCGCTGGAATAATCCGCTGGCAGTGCCAGAGATGAATGCAAATATGAAACTCCGGGGGCGTCACCGCCGCTGCCAATCTCTACCGGATAGCCGGTGAAGCTATCCCACAACATCATTTCTGTCGCACTGTCCCACCTGCCAGCACATACGAAGGTGCTTTGCTGGTAAGCTGCGGCGACATCGCTTCCGGTAGAAGCTACTATCAGTAATGTCCTGTCTCTCGAATAAGCGGGAGAATATTTCAGTGCTGACACCTCTCCGCCCACGTGTAAAGGGTCAATGGTCAGGTCCTGGTTTTTCCATGAAGACCACATGTTTTTCAATTGTAGTATCCATACTTGCCCTGTGCTGCTGTTGTTTCCCCATTCCGACGTGCCAATGGCTATTTCCCTGAAGCGTTTTCCATCAACGGTATATTTTGGAGATATGGCTATCGCCTGAATATTGCCTGAAAAGCCGGGAACAAAGGTATCGGACCATTCATCACCGCCGTCAAAGCTCAGATAGACTTTTGTGTCGTTATCAGTGACTGCTGCTATGGTGTTTGCGTCGTCCGGGGCAATAGCAATCCTGGAGGCGGGAAGACCTGCTCCGGCTTCGACCAGGGCATCGCTTATTTCCTCCCAGCTTATCCCCGCATCGTCTGAGCGGTAAACTCCAGGATATTCACTATCTATGGCATAGACTATTCCTCCACTTCCAACAGCAATATCGCTGACTTCTGAAGGACTGACGACGGTGTTATCATCCTTCCCCGGCGCATTAAGGGAATCCCATTCCAGTGTTGGCTGCTTTGCACCCGCAGGAGTTGGTGCCAGTACAGCACTGAGGAGCAATAATGCTACCAGCAGAATATAAATAGTTCGAAGTCTCATTTAAGTGTAATTATACGGGCGAATTGTTAATTTCCTGTTAAGTTTAATTTGTT
>JAUVYX010000181.1 GCA_030602865.1 Dehalococcoidia bacterium
CAACTAGGAGCTAAATTAGCACATATCTTACCAGCAAAGCAGCTACAGTACATTTTTATAGCCCTTGTGTTATACCTTGGGCTGAGAATGCTTGGCGTATTTGGCTAAGAGAAGATAACTTCAATAATAACTGTCACTGGAGAGCTAATACAGTGACTTCATCACCTACTTTGGCACCAAGGTAAGCACAGGCACTTCCCCTTGGTATAGATATCTCGAGATAGCCATTACTACCCAGGATAGCCATCAAACCATTTGCCTCTTGATAGTAACGAACCAATCCTTGTATATGGTACCCTGCTATCTCAATCATAACATCTCTCTTTGGCAAATCTGTGCTCCTTATATCAGTAATCAGATTGCCAAAATGATCGACGTATATTACGTGACCTAACAAACTCCCTTCCTGATCTAGAGAAGGCCTTTGAGCAGGAAAAACATGAAGTGTATTCAATTTCTCTCCAAACTCATAAAGTGAGATGCCCAGCGAAAGTCCAGCAGCAACAGGCGCAAATATATCTCTGGCATGGAAAGTAGCACTCACTGGCTGCCGCCAAAAGCGTGGGTCGGTGATAGCCACAGCCTCAAGTCCTTCGCCTAATAATAGCTTCGTAAACGGCAGGGTCCCTTGGCCTGAAGAGTCCTCATTCAAAGACAATTCATTAATTACCCAGCTTAAAATACCGTTATCAGGAGCGACAAACAAAGCAGATGGGGTTTTTAATATCACTCCACAACATTCACTGCCCACGCCTGGGTCAACAACAGCCATATGAATGCTTTGTTTTGGGAAATAGCGATACGCATTGTTAAGGACGAATGCCCCCTGTACAATGTTCTGTGGTTCGATAGAATGTGTTATATCGACAATAACAGCATCAGGGTTAACGCTGAGGACAGCCCCCTTAGTAACAGCAACATAAGCATCTGTTAATCCAAAATCTGTTGTTAGCGTTATTACTGAAGACATTTCTTAGTTATTATGAATATAGCACCAAGATTATTGCCACTATAACAAAAACAACAGCCAGAACAATAGTAAGAATGAACAAGCTTTTTTCAATTCCTCTACGTGTTCGGTAGACAGAATCAGACTGTCCAAATATACCTCCCATACCACCCCCATGGAGTTGAAACATAATGACTACAATCAGTGCAATAGCAATTAATAATTGAGCAATAGCCAGATACGTCGGCATCTACTTTTCTCCTAACTCTTCCATAAGAATATCTTTTATCATAGCAGGATTGGCTCTTCCTTTAGTAGCTTTCATTACCTGTCCCATAATGAACATTAAGGCTTGTTGTTTACCATTTTTAAAATCAGCCACCGATTTTGCATTGCTCTCCATTACCTTGCTCACGACTACCCTCAATTCATCTTCATCACTAATCTGACTTAGTCCTTTGTCTTCTACAATGCTGCTGGCATGCCTGCCACTGTTAAACATTTCCTCAAATATTATTTTAGTAGCTGGCCCGCTAATAGCTCCCTTATCTATCAGTTCAAGCATCTCAACTAGATGTACAGGACTTACTCTCGTATTTTCAATTTCTGTCCCTGTTAAGTTAAGTAACCTGCTGAAATCACCCAGTAGCCAGTTACTTACTGTCTTCGCTTTATCATTACCTGCTAATTTCAGGCTATCTTCAAAATATTCAGCCAATGCTCTCGAAGCAGTCAAAACGCCAGCGTCATATACAGGCAAACCATATTGTAGCATAAAACGTTCCTTCTTAGCCTCAGGCAATTCTGGAAGTTTTACTTTAATCTCCTCGATCCAGGTTCTGTCAAACATCACAGGTGGCAAATCAGGTTCGGGGAAATACCGATAGTCATTGGCATATTCCTTACTCCTCTGCACAACCGTTACTCCTTCTCCCTCTATCCATCCCCTGGTTTCCTGAGCGGGTTCGCCCCCCTCTTCATACACCCACCTCTGCCGTATCGCTTCATATTTCAAAGACTGGTAAACGGCCTTAAAACTATTCAAGTTTTTAATCTCAACTTTGGTGAATAGTTTTTTAGAGCCAAGTGGGCGTAGGCTTATATTAGCATCACATCTAAAGCTACCCTCTTCCATATTCCCTGTAGACACCCCCAGATAACGAAGGATATTTCGCAATTTAACCAAGTAATCTCGCGCTTCTTCAGGAGACCTAATATCTGGCTCGCTCACTGTCTCCATCAACGGTATACCAGAACGATTAACATCAATAAGACTATAATCACCTCTATGCCATGATTTAGCCACATCCTCTTCCAGATGCACGCGAGTGATATTTATCCTCTTCTTTGCCATTTTACTATCAATAATAAGCCAACCATTTTGTCCGATAGGAGCATCATACTGAGAGATCTGGTATCCTTTCATCAAATCTGGATAACAATAGTTCTTGCGGTCGAACTTCGTATATCTGGGAATAGTGCAGTTCAAAGCCAAGGCAGTCATCACTGTGTATTCTAATGCCTTCCGGTTGATAACAGGAAGAACACCTGGCATACCCAAACAGACAGGGCAGACATGTGTATTAGGCAACGCACTGGCATAATCAGCACCACAAGAGCAAAACATCTTACTCTTGGTTAACAATTGTGCATGGACTTCTAATCCGATTATAGTTTCGTAATCCATAAGTGCGAAATTAGTATAACAACCACGCTAAGCTGAGGCAAGGTATCTCCACATGTTTTTTACCATCTCCCTATAGCTTCCAAACAGAAAGAACCTTTATCTGATGAGTAGTAGCTACGGCTCCAGGATATTCATATTACAATATCTTGCAGGATACATGAGAGGCAAGGCAGCCTATCTTTTGTTAGGATAGTTACCTTGCCTCTCATTTCATAAATCAGGTTTATAGTCTCCGATACTCAGCCTATTTTGCGTTTCGTTTTTTCTCTTTTTCTTCGATCTGTTTTGCTGTATCAAGTATCTGCAGAGCATTCATGTAGACAGGGGTATCTACCATATGCCCATCTAATGTAACTGCAGCCGAGCCCTTGGCAATGCCCTCTTCCTCAAAAACCTTGACCACTGCTTTCGCCCATACCAATCTTTCTGGAGCAGGGGTGTAAATTCTGTGAGAAGGTTCAATCTGGCTTGGGTGAATCAACACTCGACCCTCAAACCCTAACTGACGACCATATTTTGTATCAACCTCGAAGCCCTCGGTATCTTTGAATGCCACATAAGCACCATCAATAGCTATGATGCCTGCGGCTCTTGCTGCACATGCCATACGAGCCCTGGCCCAATCCTGTTCATGTCCATTTGGTTGAACCAAATCTACCCTCATGTCTTTGGTATAGTCAACTGCACCAAAGATGAGAGAATTTAC
>JAUVYX010000125.1 GCA_030602865.1 Dehalococcoidia bacterium
TTTCGGGCATGCCTTTGGTTTAACTCTGCACTTTTCCAATAGAGCATCTGCGCTTATGTTTTGCCACTTATCAAATGTTCCCGAAGACCAATACTTTGTGGGAAAAACACCCGCCATATTAGCTATAGCTACAAGCTGAAGTGTACCCAACTTCTTGTAAGTAATTGCTGCCGGGTTCGTTTTAGCTTTGCCGCCCATGTCCTTCCAGAGCTTATCAAGCAGGTCGTTCCTGGCTACTTTTCTCTTCCTATCTCCATAGAAGGCAATGCCCTTGACTTTCTTTGAACCCAGTACAGTCCCAGCCCCGGCCCTGCCCGCTGACCTCCAGTAGTTGTTTTCAATTAATGCAAACCTTACCAGATTTTCGGCGGCTGGCCCGATAACAGCGATTCCAGCATCTTTTATTCCGACTTCCTTTCGAATAGTATCCTCGGCCTCGTAGGTATCTTTGCCCCAGATATGAGAGGCATCACGAAATTCCACATTGCCATCGGAAATCTCAAGATAAATGGGCTTTGACGAAGCGCCTTTGATTACAACGGCATCATAGCCGGTCCTGCTTAGTGGCTCCGCTACAGTACCTCCGGCATAAGACTCACAATATATTCCAGTTAAAGGCGACTTGGTGAATACTCCATACCTGGATGACCCAAAAACTTTCGTATCCGTAGCCGATCCAGTGGCAAAGATGATTGCATTGTTTTCTGATAGAGGGTCGAGACCAGCTTTTGTATTGTTCAGTAGAAGATGGGTAGCAAGTCCTTTACCCCCCAGGAGCCTTGTATAAATCTCATCGTTAACGGGCTCTTCTTCAAATGATCTCTGGCTAAGATTGACATGCAGCACCCTATTATGAAAACCGTCCATTTTTCCACCTGCTTTTCTAGGGTCTTAGAACTCCTAAAAAGAGACTGAATAAGTTAATCAACACTTGTAAAAAGCCACTTACATTGGTTATATCTATTATATACACAGCCCGAGCAACAAAGAAAGAATGTTCATTACGCAGTATTTAAACATAAGATGTTTTTGCTGACCAGTTAGGTGATATAATTGGCCGATGGTATACGCCAACATTGAGATGTAGCCAGGGAGAACAAGCAGCATAACCATGCAAAAATCGACAGTAGCTTTGATTAAATGCAATACGTATGATGATAAGCGAGTATACGAGGCTTTCGAGGCAGGGCTTGACCTTCTTGGAGGAATCTCCAATTTCATCAAACCCGGTGAAAGAATAGTAATCAAACCGAGTGTGCTGTTCGGCATGAATCCTCAAAAGTGCGTAACGACGCATCCCTCAGTATTTAAGGCTGCAGGCATAATGCTGAAGAAAGCCGGTGCCACTGTGTACTGTGGAGATTCTCCAGGTTTCGGGAAATGTGAAGGTAATATGAAAAGGGCCAATTTAAAGCAGGTGGCAGATGAGTTAGGGATAATACTGGCCGATTTCGATAAAGGTAAGGTCGTTACCCATAGAGAAGCACTATTAAATAAGAGGTTTGTTCTTGCCAACGGAGTCCTGGAATCAAACGGCTTGATAAGCATGCCGAAATTGAAGACACATGGGCTAACCAGGTTCACCGGGGCAATTAAGAATCAATTTGGATGTGTTCCTGGCATATTGAAAAGCCAGTTTCATGTCAAGATGCCTGATCCGTACGATTTTGCCACCATGCTCGTTGACTTGACTATGCTGATTAAACCGCGTCTGTATATCATGGACGGTATTATGGCCATGGAGGGGAATGGGCCAAGAAGCGGGAAGCCTAGGAAATTGGGTGTCCTGCTATTCTCCGGCGACCCCGTTGCCCTGGACTCAGTAGCCTGCAGGATCATTGATCTGGATCCCACATTCGTGCCGACGTCCGGACCAGGTGAGAGAGCGGGACTTGGAACGTATCATTACGAGAACATTGAAGTAATCGGTGAGAATGTAGAATCCTTTGTTGATAAGAACTTTGAAGTAACTCGAAAGCCTCCTGTCTCAGCACCGAGTGGGCCTATGAGGACATTCATCAGGAATCGAATATGCCCGCGACCGGGTATCAATAGAAAAGTATGTACCAACTGCGGTATATGTGTTGAGGTGTGTCCCGTTAACCCCAAGGCCGTTAACTGGCACATCGGTGATGAGTCCAGGCCACCTACGTTCAAATACGACCGCTGTGTTCGATGTTATTGCTGCCAGGAATTATGCCCCGAGGGAGCAGTAACCATACAGGATACTTTCTTGGGCAGGATATTTTTCCGCTAACATATTGTGAACGACAACTAGAGTCCTAGGTTTGAATAAAATAAGGGCACAGAAAAGTATTGCTTTTGGGCGTTCAGTTCAATCATAGTCGCCTCCAACCATGATTGAACTGAACGGGTTGGATAGATACCTTGACATCTATAGGGTAGGAGAGTAACATTCACATAGCAATTTTACGCCCAGATGGGAGAACTAAGTGAGCATTGGCAAACTCTATAGGCACATTGATAACCAATTCTTGGCTAACGTTGACTACCAGCTGTTCACACATCCAGCGGCAACAAATTGGTGGGGAGAACTCATCCCCATCGACAATGTCCGCCTTAGTGAAGGAGACCGGTTTATAATTGAATTGGATGACAAGCGCAAAAGCAAATGCCACCTGAAGAAGAGGGTTAACCGGGCAGTAAGTGGAATTCCAACCCGATACATTTATCACGTTAGCGGCTTCAGTCCACTTGAATAGTAAGTAAAAACCTTAAAAATTTTATTCTTGCACTAATCGTTGCCCCCTATCCGTTCTCAATTGGCAACCAAACGCCCAGGGGTTTACCTACCCCATCAAACTTGGAACGCGTTGTTGTATAATCTTAAAGAAAAGAGGTGCTTAATGCCGAAGTGCCCTAATTGTCGTCAAGAGACGGCGAGAACAGAGGATTGGGCCTGCCAATTGTGTGGCTACCCCCTGCTGTCTGAATCTTATAGAAAGATACCGAAGACTTACAGATAGCTGCAAGAAGAGAAACAACACAAAACCTACGAGCAGGAATCGTCTGCGAGAGAGGAACCTGAGCCAGTGCCCCAGCCAGAGTCAGTATCCGAACTCGAACCTGAACCAGTGCCCCAGCCAGAGCCAGCACCCGAACTCGAACCTGAACCAGTGCCCCAGTTAGAGCCAGCACCCGAGCCTGAACCTGAGCTAATGTCTGAGCCAGAACCAGTGCCCCAGCCAAAGTCAGCACCCGAACCTGAACCTGAGTCCGAGCCAATGCCATCCGTGATGGAGATAACTGTTGGCGAAGTGCTTTCAGCTTATGAAGAGAATGGGGAGGCAGCGGATGCAAAATTTGCGAATAAAATCCTTAGGGTAACGGGAATAGTTAAAAGAATAGAAGTGAAGGATACTCTCGACATTTACTATATCACTCTAACTGATGTTGAAAAAACCCTCTTATTAATAGATGTCCGCTGCTTCTTTGACAGGAAACATGGACCTGAGCTTAGTCTGTTGACGTCAGGGCAAACGGTGACGGTGCAGGGCAAATACGATGGCTCCATGATAAACATTCGCATGAGCGATTGTTTCTTAGTCTCAAATTAGTACCACCTCCCTCTCAATTGTCGTAACCACATTCTTCACGCCCAGGGGTTAATTTCTAATTGCTTCATATTCTGCAGACATTGCTTGGCTTGGGCCTCCAGCCCGCTCAGACTGCTAATCCCCCAGCTGAGTTGATGGAGCTACTTTACCGACTAAACTCTAAACTCCTCGGCCTCTACCGGTTATTCGAATAATTCTCTCTACCTTGTTATTTCTTACTCCATATAGCTGGTCTTTTGTGTTAACAACGATGAGAATACTATTGGGCATAATCTCCAACCGCTCGCCAATGCTCAGCTTTCCCTGCCTTGGATCCGTATAGTAAATCTTGGTAGTTTCGGCAAACGCAAACCCTACCCACAGGTCTGGGCGACCCTTGACAAAGCCACGGCTAGTCATTCCCCCCCAAGTATTCAAACTCTTCACCTCAGCAGCACCAAATGTTTTGTATCCAGCATCAATTACAAACCAATCCAGGTGCGAAGTGCTCATCACGGTAGTTAACACGGAGGCAGCGCATGTCTCTATACTTTTGTTGCCACCCATCTTCACATACGCGATATCGCCCAACACACAACTCCCAGGATGAATCTCCGTTATCTCGGGGACT
>JAUVYX010000093.1 GCA_030602865.1 Dehalococcoidia bacterium
GGCGACAAGTATCTCTTTGCTTAAGTTTAGCCCACCTATCAGTTTCAATCCACGCCCTCGCACGGAGGGCGACTATGGGCGCATCTACCAATGTGACTACTGTTCATTAGTTTCAATCCACGCCCTCGCACGGAGGGCGACCAACTGCATGTATTCAGAAGAGCCACAATGCTTACAGTTTCAATCCACGCCCTCGCACGGAGGGCGACAACCCATCGCCAGCTTTTTGAAAAAGGAACTGGGTTTCAATCCACGCCCTCGCACGGAGGGCGACCATAGTCCGAGGCTATGCCTCCAAAGCTGGTATTGTTTCAATCCACGCCCTCGCACGGAGGGCGACTGCATTATTACAGCTATTTTAATAGAAAGCCATCATTTGTTGTATATTTTAACAAAGCTAGAAACCAAGGAAAATTTAGCTCCAAAGCTCGCGTACCGCATTGCTAAGTAATGGTAACTCGTGGTACGCGCGTTTTATATTCACACTAACAATGGCCCTTCAGGATCGTATGATGTTGTTACTCCAATTTGCTCAACTTTAATCTTCCAGTTTTTGCCTAAAAAATAAAATCGCAGGCTGTCTTCGTCAGTATTTATCTCTTTTATCAGTTTATTTTTAAGTCTAACCCATTGATCAGGATCAACAAGACACTCAAATACGGACTTCTGGACTCTCTGACCATAATCTTCACATACTTTTGCCACCCGTCGAAGCCTTCTTTGTCCCTGGCTTTCTTCAGTTCTCACATCATAAGTCACTAGCACCAGCATAATTTACTCACTCCTAACCATATTCAATTGTTAATGTACACATAGTCTTCCTATCGATATAAAAATGGAGGATACATCTCCATATCACCCCTGATATAGCGCGCAAACAATAACGCTTGTGCGTAAGGTAGAAGCCCTACATCAATCTTTTCTTTCAGAAAAGGATGTGTTATTTGTTCCTGCTTTCGCTCCTGGTACGCCACAATAACTCGCTTCCGTGTTTCGTCATCCATAAGCACGGCTCCTGTTTCAGTTTTTCTGAACCCTTTTTCGTTCACCTGTTTGAGGTTCACCAGAGAAATAGCAAGACGGTCAGCAAGATACGGGCGAAATTCCTCCATAATATCGAGGGCAAGCCCTGGTCTTCCCGGCCTATCACGGTGGAGATAACCTACCGCTGGATCCAGTCCAACACTTTCCAGCGCCGATGATACATCATGTGCCAGTAAAGTATAGATAAATGAGAGCAACGCATTCATGTTATCCAGTGGAGGGCGACGATTACGTCCCTTAAAAAAGAAGGATTCTTTCTGGGCAAGAATAAGATGGTCGAATGATTCGAAGTACCTGCGTGCCGCTTCTCCTTCTATTCCTCGTACCGTATCCAGTGGACAGGGAGAATCTAACGACCTCAAAAGTTCAGCAAGATGATTAGCTGACTCCTCAAGTTTTCCTGATTCTATACTTCCCGAACCACTCCTCATTGCCCTTAATAATACTACCCGACAGTTATTGAGCTTGGCAATAACCACAGAACGAGCAATGCTGGCAGATACCTCCAGGTTATCGGCTCTCCTGTACTGTTCCCTTCTGAGAAGGACGTTCCCTGACACAGGACCCTGTACCCGTGCCCAAAACCGTCCATTCATGCTTAAATACGATACTCCTACGCCATATTCTGCACACAACCACATGAGTGCTGGACTCATGGATACCTGCCCGAAACATACAATTCCCTGCAATGTATGAATCGGAAGTTTCATTTTTACCTTGCTGTCTACTATTACTACTACTGTTTCCCTTTCACGATGCAGATAGCTTCCCTGAGTAGTAACATAGAGTACATTCAGTAATTTCTTCACGGGCCATTCTCCACTATCACAGTAGCTTGTCTAAGATAACTGTCCACGTTACGTCTCCTGTCCATCGCAGAAGGAAGGCAAATATCGTACAGTGAACACGAACGACATTTCGCTTTAGGTTTTGCCAGCGGAGTAACGCCACTTCTAATAAGTTCGTGTAGACGCAGGGCTGTATTTCTGGTTAGCTCTCTTATCTCAGCGGTAAATGGTATTTCAAGCCTTCTCCGTGTTTTTCCATAATAAAGTGCCCCGGCAGGAACACATATACCAAGCATTTCTTCTAAACAGAACGCCTGCCCGCAAAGCTGGACCTCATAACTTTTCTCATCTCTTAATACCCCTCGCTTATACTCTACAGGAAACGGCAGCCATAACCCATCACTTCCAGAAAGAGGAATAGCCGTCCCCTGTATTGCCTCTCTTTTATAGTGGAACTCAACAACATCAGCCCGGCCAGTGAGACCAAGTTCAAGCGACCTGAGCCACAACCCTCGCGCTATACGGAGATCACCCCGACATTCTGTTTCGCCAACATCAGCTTGCTCGTGAAAAACACTACCTTCAGCCGTATATACGTTATCCTTCCACAAACCTTCGAGGCAAATCAATGCTGCCCTTCGTTCGCAGAAAATCATATGCTGTAATGCCGAAACAGGAAGCAGTTCATCTTCCCCATACATACAAGCTATATTACCTCCCACTCTTTCGGAGGAGTATTCTTTATAACAGGCTTCCCCTTATCAGTCACGGCAAAGCCTACCTCTATACCTTGCGGTACACCACTTCTATTAAAGCTCACATAATAATCAGCATATGACCTTGGTACATCAACCCCATCCTTTTTCGTAACTTTTACAAGGTTAAAAAGTATGTGAGCCGGTGCGCAACCAAGCTTAGCCTGTTGTGTTCTCTGTACAACATCCGTGTCCGTACCAACATGCTTGAAAATTACGACAGGTTCACGAACAGACATTATACCCTTGGATGCAGAGCGGTCATGCTCATACATCTTGAGCAGTGCTTCCCAGAAAAGACTAAGGTCTTCCTCGTTAAAGCCTGTCTGCCCGGCAAGATGAGCGCTGATAAATCCTTTCGCCTCATAGAGACCATAAGGAATCAACGCCTTTCTCCCCATAGTGCGAAGAGTATCTTCAGGTTGTTCGGATTCCCATTTTCTGTAATCAGCGCTCGATTTTGCTTCCTTTACATTATCAGTTACAGCCATTCTGGTAACGGATATTTCCAGTGGCAATACAGGGTCAAGTGACCTGGCGAATGCAAGCTGTACAGGGCCTCTAACCTGCCCTGCGTTAGGCCCCGTACTCATGACTGCGCCAAAGGTACGAACATCGTAGAAGTTTTCGCACATCCATTCTCTCGCCAGTTTTACCTTGTCCTTCCCTGCTCTTTTTTTGTTGTCGAATCCTCCTTCTGTTTCCTCATGCGCCTGGACTATCCTGGTATTCAGGTTGGTTGACTGCTCAATAAATATAGCATTAGGCATCGTATTTTCTCTGGCTATCTGCACGTAATTACGTATCCGACGTTTTAAGGCTACATCGGAAACCAGTCCGTGCATGTCCTGGGGGTCAAGCCGTGGCGTATTCCCGGCATCAGGGTCACCATTGGGATTGCCATTCTCACAGTCGAATAGATACATGAATTCGTAGCGGTTAGAAATACTATTAGCCATTATTTTTCTCCTTCTTCATTTACTGATTTTCTCTTTCTCATGTCAGCCATCTGCTGGTAATAGCCCAGAGCAAAAAGGCTCTGCTCCTCCAGCGTCAGCGTCCGGGGCGGAGCTTCAGGGAAGCGGCTCCATATTTCTGCAATTTTATCCTCGTACCAGTGAGCAAGCCCGCCATCAATTTTATTAAGATGATACTGACTCATTCTGGTCAGCCTTCCAAGAACTAGAGCTGGTGTCGTACTGGCGGCAGCATAGTAACGCTGTACAACACCAGCGCCAACATCGCCAAGCGCCTTGCGTTGAAGACCAGCCAGCACCGCCATTAATCTGCCGCATTGATATGCAGCACTCGATAGATTTTCATTTAACTCAGGTTGTAACATTTTAGCCAAGGTTATATTGCCCTCCTTTCTGTATTTTCTAAGATGATATGCCTTAATAAGACTCATGCCATTTTTATTAAGCGCCTCGTCTTTAATAATCTCTATCTTTATTCTGACCAAAGCTTTGCTCACTAATGAATACGGAATAGTTTCATTTCGCACAGCAATTCTCCACATTTTAGTGGCCACTGGAGCAGGTAGTTCTTTTAAGTCACGAACTAAAGAATATAGGATTCCCATTAGCGTAGGAGATTTTCCCAATTTACTACCATCACTCTGTATTATTTCAAGGTCAGAAAACCACTGGTCAATATTCTTCACCAAGTCTTCAAACTGTCCCTCCATCCAGTCGCGCACCATTATCCTGCCTCCCGCACCCGAAAGTGTTGCGGCATAATAGAGATTATTAGCTAAATCAAAGAGTTCGCCAGTATTGAGTCTATCCAGCAGTTTTCTTGCCATGTACTGTGCGCTGACCTCTTCCTGTTCCGGATTGTCAAGCCATGGAAGTGGGTCATCCTCAGAGGCTACTCTGTTCTTGAACCAGTACACCACCTTTGTATTCACCAGACGACGGCTGTGGTTCTTAATAAGTTCATTGAGACCTGTGCGATAGGCGTACATGGCCTCTTCAGAAGTAGCGGCATTGGCTGATTGCTCGAAGCCATAGGAACGATACGCCTCTTTATCAAAAGCAATCAGCCTGTCACCACTTTGTAGTCCGCCAACATCCGAAAGTCCTTCTATTGTTTTGTGAGAATATACAGGCAATACAAGGTCACCCGTGATAAAACATCTCAGCAGTTTCGGATTTTTATCTTTGTCCATGTCATCCTTGAGTTTTCTGCGAAAATCCAGCCACCACTCGTACCAATAACCTTTATCTACAGGAAACTCATCATCCAGAGATACAGTGACTTTGTCGCCGGCTTTCACCTTCATCTTATCCATCTGTGTTCTAATACGACACAATGTATCGTCATCATCCAGAAACTTCGCAATCGCAGCAAGCGGTGGATTGGTTTCACCC
>JAUVYX010000177.1 GCA_030602865.1 Dehalococcoidia bacterium
GGTACTGCCGCTTATTGCCATCCAGATTTTGTGGGTGAATTTAGCGACAGATGGGTTGCCAGCGCTTGCTTTGTCGGTAGACCCTCCTGACCCAGACCTGATGAGCCGTAGACCACGGCGGCGCGGCGAAAGTATCTTCTCCATGCCGGTAATTAGATTCCTGGCTGGTGCCGGTACTTGGACAGCTATAGTATCCTTGCTGGTGTTTCTATGGGCATTGAGTTCAGGACGTAGTTTAATTGAATCTCAGTGTATGTGCTTTGTTACCCTTATCCTTATCCAGTTCTTCAATGCTGTCAATTGCCGTTCGGAGAAGCATTCTATATTTCGGATAGGCCTTCTTAGTAATAAGTGGCTGTTACTGGCCATAGCTGTTAGTTTGAGCATGACAGTCATGCTGGTTTATGTTCCTTTTCTTCAGGAAGTGTTCCATACTTACGCACTGAGCGCTGTCGATTGGGGCATTGCTGTAGTCTCGGCTTCGTCTATACTTGTTGTTGTGGAGATAGGTAAACTAATCTCCAAGCGATATGGTATTAACTGAAACCCCTCTTGTAGGTTATCACTCTTCTTCTATAGCATTGTTTTGTGTTGATAGAAGCCATGCCCTTCTCAAAATCTGTGGGAACGAGTATAATATATCAAGTTGGCCCCTGTAGCTCAGAGGATAGAGCGCTGGCCTCCGGAGCCAGATGCAAGGGTTCGAGTCCCTTCAGGGGTAGTTATTTTGTGCCAAGGAGGTTATCTTTATGGGTAAAGTTTTAGAAGTGAGGTGGCATGGGAGAGGAGGTATGGGAGCGGTTACTGCAGGAGAGTTGCTTGCAAAAGCTGCCATACGGGAAGGTAAGTACGCTCAATCTTTTCCTAATTTCGGGACGGAGAGGAGAGGAGCCCCGGTAATGGCATTTTTAAGAATCAGCGATGAGCTTATACGAATCAGAACTAATATTTATTATCCTGACGTGGTTGTGGTTCTTGACCCAACGTTGTTTAAAATTGTGGATGTTACTGCAGGATTAAAAGATGGTGGCGTTATTATTATTAATTCTTCCAAATCCCCTGAGTATTTTGAAAAGGAATTGGGGTCCAAATATAGAATAGCTACAGTTAATGCCATAAAAATTGCCAGGGAAGCGATAGGATTGCCTATTACCAATACTTCAATGATTGGTGCGTTTATGAAAGTAACTGAGGCTGTGGATAGTGCTTCTATGGACGAAGAATTAAAAGAACGCTTTGGGAAACGTGCTGACGGAAATATGGTAGCAATGAAGCGTGCCTACAGCGAAACGGTGATAAAGGAGTAAAAATGGTGGAGAAAAAGCTAAAATCAGCATACGAATTCACCTGGAAGAATATGGAAGTTGGTAACATTGTAACTGAACCAGGGAATGCCAGTGCACGAAAAACAGGTGATTGGCGAAGTGATCGGCCAATTCTTGACAAAGACAAATGTATTAAATGTGCCTTCTGCTGGCTGTATTGCCCGGATGCTGCTATAAAACAAACAGATGATGGATATTTTGTAAGTGACCTCTATTACTGTAAAGGATGTGGCATTTGCGCTAATGTGTGCCCGAAGAAAGCGATAACAATGATAGAGGAGGTAGAAGAATGAGTAAGAGAGTAGCACTTGAAGCTTCTCATGCAGTTGCTGAAGCAGTTAAGATGTCTGATGTTGATGTCATTTCTGCTTATCCAATAACCCCGCAAACCCATATACCTGAAAAGTTGGCAGAAATGGTAGCCAACGGCGAACTGCAGGCGAGTTACATCCCTGTTGAATCGGAACATTCCGCCTTGAGTGCCTGCCTTGGCTCTGTGGCAGTAGGGGCTAGGTCTTTCACCACTACGGCAAGCCAGGGCTTGGAGTTAATGCATGAGGTGGTTTATTGTGGAGCCTCTATGAGGTTTCCGATGGTGATGGTGGTTTGTAACAGGTCTCTATCTGCACCTATCAGCGTCTGGGGCGACCATTCTGATGTAATGTCATGTAGAGATACTGGTTGGATACAGGTCTTCTGCGAAAACAGCCAGGAAGCGTTTGACATGACCGTCTGGGGCTATCGTGTTGCCGAGGACAAGCAGGTGCTGATTCCAGTTATGGTCAACCTCGATGGTTTTACCCTGTCGCATGTGACGGAACCGATGTTTCTTCCTGAGCAGAGCGAGGTGGATAAATTCCTTCCGAAATTTAATTATCCATACGCATTAAATCCAGATAAACCGATGACTCATGGAGGGCTGGGACAACCTGATATATATACAGAGGCAAAAATTGCCCAGGAAGTAGCTTTAAGGAAGTCCAAATCTGTGATAATTCAGGGATGGAAAGAGTTTGGAGATATTTTTGGTCGTTATTACTCTCCAGTTGAACAGTACCGAACGGAAGGTGCTAAAACCTTACTGCTTACAATGGGAAGCTATAGTGAAACGGCGAAGGTTATGATAGATGAGCGCTGTGCCAGAGGAGAATCAGTAGGGCTGATAAGCTTGAGACTCTGGAGACCATTCCCATATGAGGAGTTTCGCCAGGCTGTCAGTGGTGCTGAAACGCTGATTGTATTTGATAGAAGTATTTCTTTCGGTATGGGTGGACCAGTTTTTTCTGAGGCTAAATCAGCATTGTATTCTGAAGCCTCCCGACCGAAAGTTGTTGGCTTGATAGGTGGATTGGGGGGAAGGGATATGGCAGTCCAAGATTTTGAATATGTTCTCGATCGTGGAAAAGAAATTGCAGAGAAAGGGTCAGATAGAATGATTGAGGTGGTTGGGCTGAGGGGCGAAATGATTAAGGCATAAGGGAGAATGAGATGGCAGAAAATACTGTAAAAATTGGTAAAAACCTGATAGACGCAGAGGAGTACCTTGCTGAAGGACACAATTTCTGCACCGGTTGTGCTGAGGCCTTGTCTATCAGACTCGTTTGTAAAGCCATAGGCAAGGATATGATAATAAACATGGCTACTGGGTGTGATGAGGTGTGTACTACTCCTCTTCCCGTTACTTCGTGGAGGGTTCCATGGATGCATACCTTGTTCGAGAATGCTGCTGCAACCATATCTGGTGGCGAAGCAGGCTTGAAGATCCTGATGGCTAAAGGCAAGATACCTCAAAGGGATATCAAGTGTATTGCTATGGGTGGGGATGGAGCAACAAGTGATATCGGATTCCAAGCTCTTTCAGGAGCAATGGAGCGAGGTCACGATTTCGTCTATATATGTTGGGATAATGAGGCCTATATGAACACAGGAATTCAGCGTTCCAGCAGCACTCCGTATGGTTCATCGACTAGCACTGCTCCCGCAGGCAATGTAAGCATTGGGCAGAAAACACAGAAAAAGAACATGGTTGAGATTGC
>JAUVYX010000061.1 GCA_030602865.1 Dehalococcoidia bacterium
GTGGGG
Source organism: Dehalococcoidia bacterium (assembly GCA_030602865.1). Next base: position 7 of record JAUVYX010000061.1, read on the forward strand.
ATTTCCCCGCCCTCCCAAAAATCACTATAAATGAGCTTGCTCTAGATTATCATTCAGTGTCAGTCAGTAAACGTGGTAGTGAGAGTCAGGTCGACAGTGTAAGCTCCGCTATAGGCTGAGGCCGGTAGCCCCAGGCAGAACTTCGGTTTTATGTCGTACGACCCCATACCCGCATCGTCTGGAGCTTTCACGAGGACAATGTCAGTAGCGGCTATGTTCGTTGCAGAACCAACGACGTCGGCCCCCCCTGCACTCGTGCCATAAAGCTCAGATTTTGGCGAACTCGTGGCATCGGTTATTAAGTCTAGCGTGGTTGCATCCGTCCTGGAGACCACCGTAGTGAGAGTCCATTTGTCTGCGGCGAGTGAGCTGTCAAGCGTCAGGTCGTCAGCTGCTGCACGCGTACTGTTGTTTGCGAAAGTCACGTTGGCCGCCTTTATCTGAACCTGCCACCCAAGACCATCACCGCTGTCATCAGTTAGTATCCAGAAGGCGCCCGGCTGGTCGTCACTAGTCGACAAATCTTCACCGGTAATAGTCAGCGGTGTCAGTGTTAGGCTGGTAGCCGGAGTGGTATCCAGCGCAGAAGCAGTCCCTCCACTCAGCACCTCGGTGGTCGCTATGGTATCATCTTCGGCCAAAACCGCCGCTGGCACCAGCAGGGCACTCAGCATGGCAAGTACACCAACTACTGCTAATAACTTTTTCCGTGTTTTCATTTTCTCCTCCTTTTTTAAATATTTTTATTTCGCTCTTATTTAACGGTTGAGCACCCGTTCTCTAACAAGCCATATATTCACATTTTATTCCTTTTCCACCTCCTGTTAACTGACAAAGGCCTCTTGTTTTCCCTTTACAGTATTGAATATATCAGCACCTCTATAAACAAGGCATAAATAAAATGCCACTGATATAAATAATTCATAAATAATAGTTATTTTTTCAGGTATGACATGCCCCTTCGTCGTTGCGAGGAGCCGCAGGCGACGTGGCAATCTGGGAAGAGAAGGGATAATCTGGTGTGTAATTCATACCCATCCCAACTCAGCCACCCAGATTGCCACGGCAGCAAAGCTGCCTCGCAATGACGAGAAAAAAGGAAGATTGCTTCGCTCGCAATGACGGGTAGATTCCTACTTTCGCAGGAAGGACATAGAGAAAAATAGACTGAAGACGGGAGACAGACAACTGAAAGAAAAAGAGGGAAGGCAGAAATTACATCCTCTCTATTCCATACCCGCGGACGCGGGTATCCACCATGTTTATGTCATCCTGAGGGGTGAGCCGAAGCCTTCAAGCATAGCGAAGGGGCAGCGACTGAAGTATCTCTCCGACGGCTGGCATGACCTGAGATTCTTCGCTTCGCTCAAGAATGACAAAGTGGAACGTAGCGACCGAAGGTTCTGCTACGGGCTATAAGTCTGATGAGATTCTTCGGCTTCACTCAGAATGACAATAAAGGAGACAGGAATGACACCCTCCACGTATGTCATTGCGAGGAGCGAAAGCGACGTGGCAATCTGGGAGGTATGAGGGTGTTGGGATATAAAGGACCTCGCACCAAGTCTATACTACTTTCTGAAAGTAGTAACCAACACCGGGTACAGTAACGATATCCTTCGGCTGTGAGGAATCCTCCTCTATCTTGGTACGCAGACGACCGATGAAGACTCGCAGGTATTCCCGTTCTTGTCCATACTCATCACCCCATACCCGTTTTAACAGCTCACTGTGAGTAAACACCTTTCCTGCATTGAGCGCCAGTTCCCGTAATAGACTGTATTCCGTCGGCGTCAATCGTAGCTCCTGACCAGCAAGCGTTACCCGCCGGTTATCGAAATTTATATTAAGCTCTCCACTATTAAACGAAGGCTGATTCTCTCTTTCAGTGATGGCCTCACTGCGACGTAGTACTGACCTGATACGGGCCAGTAATTCATCCACTGAGAAGGGCTTGGTGATATAGTCATCGGCGCCCATGTTCAGACAACGTACCTTATCCTGTATATCACCTCGCGCACTGAGCATGATAATTGGTATCCGTGACCATTCACGGAGGCGGCGGCAGACCTCAAAACCATCCATGACAGGCATCATTATGTCAAGCAATACAAGATCAGGTGTTTCCCTCTCTATTATTTCTATTGCAGCCGCACCATCACCAGCTGTCAATACCTGATATTTCCTGGCAAGGAGATTAGCCCTTAGAAGCTTCACTACCGATAGGTCATCATCGACAACCAGAACCAGTGGTTGATGCATATTATCCCTTTCCTCTGATAGCCTGCTCAACCTGTTGCAGCAGATCATCACTGGAAAATGGCTTGGTCAGAAAACCAGTCACTCTCATTTCATTCCCCCTCCTTTTCAGTTACTGGCAGACTGAAACTAAAAGCGAAGTTGTTTCCAGTGCCCCCCCCTACCCAGATCCTGCCACCATGAGCCTCGATGATACCCCTGCATATCGGCAACCCCAATCCAACGCCAGGAGTTCTCTTCACAGGAGAAATCTCATCCTGGTAAAACCAGTCAAACATCCCTCGTAACTTCCCCGAAGCCGCATCATACCCTTTACCGGATATTCTAATGACAATCTGCCTATCGGCATAGCTGGCTGTAATATTCACCTGGCTGTTTTCCAGAAAGAACCCTGCCACGTTCTCTATCAGACGGATAAGTACCTGGCGAATGTGCATGTCATCAACGAATACCGCTGGCAGTCCTTCTGGAACAATCAGATTCAACTCTCGTTGGCCAAGCAGATCTTTCAACTTATCACTAACTGAGTTCAATATTTCATCAATTTGATAGCTGCTGCGGGCTAACTTCAACGCTCCGAACTGCAAACGCGACATGTCTACCAGATCAATCAACATAGTAGTGAGATGGTCGGTCTCCTTGTCTATAGAGCGCAGAAAGTCTTGCTGGTCTTCCTTGGTCCAGCTTACGTCAGATGCCAGCAAGGTAGTGGCAAAACCTTTTATTGCAGCCAGCGGTGTGCACAATTCATGAGAAACATTTGCCAGCAGCCTGGCACGCAATCGATCCAGTTCTCTCAGGTCCTGCAGTGCACGAGCATGTTCCTGAGCCTGTTTTCGCTCCTCTCTCATCTTTGCATCGCGCAATTCACGTTCGACTGCCGGAACAAGCCGTGCCAGGTTGCCCTTCATAATAAAATCATGAGCGCCATCTCGCATGGCTGCGGCAGCAGTCTCTTCTCCAATAGCACCCGAAACGATGATAAATGGCACATCTAAACCCCTGTTCATCACTATTTCCAGGGCAGCAGGAACACTGAAATGTGGCATAGAGTAGTCAGCAATGATGACATCCCAGTCCTGCCGGTCCAGCATGGCATTCATTGCTTCTGGAGTATCAACCCTCTCACAGGTTAACTCGTAACCGCCCCGCTTTAACTCGTGCTTTACTAATATAGCATCGTCCTCCAAATCCTCGATAATCAACACTCGCAACACAGTACCCATTTTATGTATCTCCTTATGTACGTGGTGGAGCTTCGTTCAGCCCCTGCCAGTATAATCCCAGTTGCTGTATAGCATCGCTGAATTGTAAAAAGTCCACCGGCTTTCGGATATAGCTATTGGCTCTCAAGTCATAAGCATTGACTACATCCTGTTCCTCCAGGGATGAGGTAAGAATGATTACTGGAAGCAGTTTTGTACGGCTATCGGCACGCAAGCGACGCAGCACCTCCATGCCATCCATCTTTGGCAATTTCAGGTCTATCAACACCAGGTTTGGCATAGCATTAGGGTCACGTCCTTCATAACTGCCTGTGGCAAAGAGGTAATCCAGTGCCTCTACTCCATCGCCCACCACCACCACTTCGTTGAGTAACTTGCTTTTCTTAAATGCACGCAGGGTCAGAATAACATCATCGGAATTGTCCTCTACCAGCAGGATAATATTTTTCTTCATTACTATCTCCTCCCTGTACTATTTATAAGCTGAAATAAAATGTAGCTCCCTGCTCAACAGCACCTTCTGCCCAAACACGACCACCATGCCGATTTATTATTCGCTGGACCGTAGCAAGCCCTATTCCAGTACCCTCGAATTCGGCTGGCGAATGCAAACGCTGGAATGCTCCAAATAGCTTGTCACCATAAGCCATATCAAATCCAGCACCATCATCGCGTACAAAGTAGGCTGTTTTCCCATCCACGCTGGTAACGCCAAACTCTATCCTGGCATGGGGGTGCTTGCTGCTGAACTTCCAGGCATTATCCAGCAGGTTCTTAATCAAAATCAGTATTAGCTGTTCATCACAATTACCCTTGATCCCATCAGGGATGATGAACTCCACGTCACGCTCTGGCTGTCGCTCTTTTAGCTCCGCTATAACTTCCCTTGCCATAGTAGAAAGGTCTATATTTTTTCGCTCCATGCTGTTTCGTGTTACCCGTGATAGTTTTAGCATGTCATCAATAAGTTTATCCATATGCTGACTGGCAGCACGTACGCGCTGAAGATAGTCCTTGCCTTCTGCATCCAGTTTGTCCGCATAGTCCTCAAGCACTATTTCACTGAAGCCATCAATACTTCGTAACGGAGCACGCAGGTCATGCGATACTGAATAGGCAAATGCCTCCAGTTCCTTGTTTGCAGCTTCAAGCTGAGCAGTGCGTTCGACTACCCGCTGCTCCAGGCTTTCATTAAGCAAACGGATTTCCTCCTCCGCCTTCTTAAGCTCGGTGATTCTCCCCAAACGTCCTGCAACAACATCAATCAACCGTCTCTCTTCCTTGAGGAAAGGACCTTCATCAGCTTTCGCCTTCTCTTCCAGGTAGTAAACTTCTATTGTACCAGCCAGCTCGTTCCTTACCCTGATATCTGAGGACTGTTTCCAAACAGTCTCTATGAAATTGGCTGTACTGAATTCATTACCATTGAAAATTATTCTGGCGCAGGAGATCTCAGGATATTGCCAGCTAGCAGGGACAAGGGTTGCCACCTGCTGGTATATTTCATGGAGGGAAAGCCCTATCGTTTCAACAATTCTGGAAATCTCATAAACCAGGTTAAGTTCTTTCACACGTTTGCTAATAGCACGTTCCGCCCGTTTGCGCTCGGTGATATCACGAACAACGTTAAGGACTAATTTTCGGCCAGCAACTTCTATTATTCGTGAATGCATTTCCACTGGAATTACAGCCCCATTTTTATGATAGATTTCAGCATCGAATGTGATATGACCTTTAGCCAGTATCACTTCAACTCGTTCATGGAAATGACTGGCAAGCTCTGGAGTAATCAGTTTAAAAGTGGTCATTCTCATAAATTCTTCTTTGCTATAGCCACGAGCGAGACACGCCGTTTCGTTTACGTACACCATGTTTCCATCAAGGTCGCTCACGGTAATTGAATCAGCGGTATTGTCCAGAATTAATACTTTTAAATCGAGTTCTTCCTCTATTTTCCGACGTAAGTCAGTTTCCCCCTCTAGCTGCTTCAGGGCTTCCTTCAGAGTTATTCCTGAGTTCTCTGCATCAGGTTTTCCAACACTTTTTTGTACCATATATCATCTCCCCTAGTATGACACTTAAATCATAGCCGTCTTAATAGATATGTCAGTTTATATCCTTTGATATAACAGAGGGATGTCCATCAAGTGCCTTTTCCACCTCATTACGCAGGTCACTGCAATCGAAAGGCTTGGTTACATATCCCACCACCCCCATTTGTTTTGCCAGCTTCCTGTTAACTTCATGAACATCTCCGGTGATCATAATTACGGGAATGTCTCTGGTTGAAAGATTATTCCTCAAGGCACTACAAGCGGTATAACCATCAACCCAAGGCATCAAAATATCCATTAAGATAAGGTCAGGATGATGGCAGCTTGCTATCTCCAGTGCCTGTGCCCCGTCACTTACTTCCAGAACATTGTAATCATCACTCAGAATGCTACTCACCAACAAACGCACGGATGGCTCATCATCTACTATCATTATCCCTTTCATCTCTTTTTATATCTCCCCTTCTTCGTTCCTGTATCCTTCCTGTATCCAAAGATAACAGTAGTGTGATAAACAATGCATAAACAAAATGCCACTAACATAAATAATCCATAAATAATAGCTATTTTATTCATGAACGCCATTCTCCCCCCAGATTGCCGCAGGGTCTTCGACCCTTCGCAATGACGGGGTAGATTCC
>JAUVYX010000071.1 GCA_030602865.1 Dehalococcoidia bacterium
GAGGCGGATATAATTGAGATAGGTGGTCAGGATTCGAAGCTTGTCATCAAGAGAAACGGGGTTGTAATCGACTATCAGATGAACAAAGCCTGTGCTGCCGGGACAGGTAGTTTTATCGACGAACTGGCAGAGATGTTGGGAATCTCTGTGACTAATGGTGAATTCGCTGATCTGGCATTTAAGGCACCCTACACTATTGATTTGGGGACACGTTGTGCCGCTTTCATGGCTCAGGCAGTGGCCTCGGCTCAGCAGCAGGGCATGCTATTGGATATTATTGTTGCCAGTCTTGCCACCGCTATAGCGAAAAATTATCTGTCCAAGGTGGTTGGTAACAGAAGGCTGGGAGATAAGGTCATACTCACCGGCGCAGTATTCTATAATAGGGCGGTTGTCTCAGCTTTTAACAGCCAACTTGGAGACAGGGAGTTGATTGTCCCGGAGCACAAGGAAATTAGCGGCGCCATAGGTGTAGCTCTCCTGGCCAAAGAACAGATGGCGGGGCGGAAGTCGAGTTTCAGGGGATTCCAAAGGGTTGTTGATAGCAAGTGTACTCTTACAAGCTTTGTTTGCAAGAGTTGTGATAATAATTGCACTATCACCCGAATGCAGATGCCTGGAGAAAAGGCTACTTATTATGGAAGCAGGTGTGACCGTTATGACAGCGATACTACCCATGCTAAGAAAAAGACCCTTTTTGACAGGCGAGAGGAAATGCTCTTTCGTGAATATAAAAAGGATTCTGGCACAGGCCTATCTGTTGGTATTCCTCGGGCTCTCTTAATATATGATTTCGCTCCATTGCTCATAGGTTTCCTCAATGCATTGGATGTCCGCTGTGTATTTTCCTCTCAAACCTCCAAAGAGATAGTGGAGAAGGCCCTTGAGTTAAGTTATACCGATAGTTGTTTTCCCTTGAAGCTTCTCCATGGACATGCTGCAATGCTTGAAGATGTCGATTATATTTTATATCCCAGTGCAATCCGGCTGGGGGTAGTGGAAGGAGACGAAAATCAGAAGTACTCCTGTCCGCTTGTTCAGGCAGCTCCTTATATAATCCGTAGCGTTATGGGACTAGAAAAACGACTATTGATGCCCACGATAGATTTTAGCCAGGGCGACAGTGATGTTATAAAGAATTTGACGGAAGTCGCTGTTAAGATGGGGTTTAGCAAGAAGCAGAGTAAGGCTGCTGCTATGGCTGGCATCAAGTCTTTAAGAAAATTTGAGCTAGACCAGGCAAATCTTGGGAAGGAAATCTTGGAGGAACTTCACCAGGGAGATAAATTGGGAGTGGTACTCTTTGCCAGGTCGTATATGTCACAGGATGCTGGAGCAAACCTTGGGATTGCCGAAAAAATGGCTCAGATGGGTGTAGAACCTATACCTCTTGACTTCCTTCCTCTATCGTCGATAAACCCCCATGATTACTCTGATCGTCCGTATTGGTTTTATGAAAGCAAATACATCGCTGGCGCAGCACTAACGGTATCAGACCCAAAGCTGTTTGGCCTGGCCCTGACGAACTTTGGCTGTGGACCAAACTCTTTCATACTTCCAATAGTGGAAGATATTATGGGTGATAAACCCTTCGGACAACTGGAAATTGATGAGCATGCGGCAGAGGCAGGCATCGTTACCCGTATCGAGGCTTATGTTGATACCATTAAAGGATTTGCACATTCCGTTCCAGATTATACGGCTCCAGATATAGATATCTATCGCGGGGTATCTCCATTGGAGAAGTCCCATAAAAAATTCATTTTGCCTGATATGAGCGTACATGTCGAATTGATAGCTGCTGCAATGCAGGCCTACGGAATTAATGCAGTGATGCTACCTGAGGCAAATGAGCAAAATATCCTCTATGCCGACCGGGTGACCTCGGGCGTAGAATGCTTGCCCTATCGCGTAACCCTCGGTGGCTTTATGAGGTATTACTATGATAACGGCCATGACATTGAAGACGTAGAGGCATTTATGGCTGGAGCCTATGGGCCTTGCCGTTTTGGTAAATATGCCATAGAACAAATCAAGACACTTAAGGATTTGGGCATCAACCTACCCATGCGAACAGCTACCTCAAACAATGCCTATCGTGATATTAACCTTGGCCTGCCTTTTATGCGCCTTGCCTGGAAGGCCGGGCTTACTGGTGATTTTATGTATAAATTGCTTCGACGCTCCCGACCCTATGAGAGAGAGGCAGGAGCAGCTGAGGCATTATTTGAAGAATACACTCAAAAGTTTGCGGAGCAGCTTCGTAAAAAGGGATCACTTACCAATCTGCAGCGCCAGGCTGCTGCTGACTTCAAAGCTCTTATCGATCCTGAGATTCCGAGGAATCCACTTGTGGGTATCAATGGTGAAATATTCCTGCGTTCAAATAAATTCAGCAACAACAACCTGGTTAAGGTATGCGAGAATGCTGGTCTGGAGGTTGTCGTTTCTTCCATCGGAGAATGGCTGAAGTACATTATTTTCAGACATATCGAGGATGCTACCAAGTACCGGGATATTAAAAAAATGATAAGTGGCTATATGTTGAAATATATGCAAAATCAGGATGAACACTCCATCGAAAGAGCATTCAAGGAACTGATAGAAGAAGGAGAGCCTTCTATCGCTGGGATTCTGTCGAAGACGGAACAATGGCTTTCCTCCAAGTGTGGTAGCGAGGCGGTGCTTAGCATAGGAACAGGGATTGAGTGGCTGGAGAATCCGGAAGTTGCCGGCGTGATATCAGTGATGCCACATGGTTGTATGCCCGGTGGGATTGTTGCTGCAATGTCAGGAAAGCTCAGTGATTTGTATGGTAAACCCTGGATCAATCTTACCTATGATGGTTTTCAGGAGACCAATAACCTGGACAAGATTAACAACTTCGCTGAAATCATCAGGTTCTGCAACAAGGGAACAGTAAAAGCCGCTAAATAGTTCGACCTTTCCTATATTCTTCTGTTAAACCTGTGCCAATGCTAATCGCTTAGTGGGTCAAAGTTATATTCACTTGCCCCTTTGGCAGGTAGAGATAGCGCATCCGGGCTTTGTCCTTCGCAACATGGATAAACTGCTGTTATAAAAATATCAAAGTGATATGCTATGGAATATTTTTAGACTGAATTAAGTGAAGACATAGTGGAATTTATTAATAATGAGGCAGTGATGACATCTAGTGCAAGTGACAGGGAATTGGCTTTTACTCCAGCATATCAACTGGTTGAGATGATGAGACGGCGGGAGCTATCACCGGTGGAATTAATGGAACTTACGCTGAGGAGGATAGAGGAGATAAACCCAAAGTTGAATGCTTTTCTTACCGTAGCAGGGGAAAGTGCAATGGAAGGGGCCAGGGAGGCAGAGAAGGCGATTGTATCCAAGTCTGATGTGGGGTTGTTGCATGGTATACCTGTCTCTATCAAAGACCTTAATGCTACAAAAGGTATAAGGACGACTATGGGTTCTGTGGCATATAAGGATTTTATCCCTGAGACAGAGGGTACTCTCTTGAAACGTTTGAAGGCGGCAGGAGCAATTATTATTGGCAAGACAAACACACCGGAGTTCGGTATGGCCGGTTCTACAGAGAATAAGCTTGGCGATGCCTGTCGTAATCCCTGGGATACAGATATGACCTCTGGAGGTTCCAGTGGTGGAGCTGCAGCTGGTGTAGCTGCGGGCATCAGCCCATTGGCACAGGGGAGTGATGGTGGTGGCTCTGTCAGGGTTCCCGCATCATTTTGCGGAGTCTTTGGCTTGTGTCCTGGCTATGGGCGTGTGCCCAAAGATGTTGCTTCTTGGGGAGTTTCACATGTTACCAGTTACGGGCCCATCACGCGGAATGTGAGAGATGCTGCTCTTATGATGAATGTGATAGCTGGCTCTGATGGAATGGATTATACTTGCATCAAAACCTCACCTCCGGATTATATCAAGGCGATTGATGGCCAACTCAAGAAACTGAGGATAGCCTGGAGTCCTGATCTTAATTATGGAATAAAAGTAGATACTGAAGTAAGGACGGCAGTTGAATCTGCAGCCCATGTATTTCTAGAACTGGGTCATGCGCTAGAAGAAGCAGCACCTGTTACGGACATGCCTTTTGATGTCTGGGACATTACCATTGCATCACGCTATTTTATTCCCTTTGGATTTGTTTTAGAAAAACATGCCAATGACATAATGGACTATACTAAACTGGCAATGGAGTGCGGCCGCGATTTATCTGGGGTGGAGGTTGCTAAGGCATGGGAGCAAATTGAAAGATTCCGTGGGATGATGGCGGAATTCTTCCAGAAATACGATTTGCTGTTGACTCCTACCGCTGCGGTGCCAGCTTACCTTGTTGGGCAGCAAAATCGTGAACTCGGCCGAGGTTTCATGAACTGGCCATTCTTTCCGTTCACCTGTATATTTAATCTAACTGGTAACCCTGGAGCTACAGTACCTTGTGGTTTTTCCTCTAGTCATTTGCCTGTTGGGCTTCAGATAATTGGCAGGCGTGGCGATGAAGCCACAGTGTTACAAGCCGCGGCTGCTTTTGAAGAAGTTCGTCCATGGGCGAACAAATACCCTCCGGTGTCATAGTTAGCTGAAAATGCCCTCTCAGGAGTTTCGAACAGTAAAAAGCGGGAAGACTTATCTTCCCGCTTAAATACTGCTAAATCTGTTAATGTAAGTCTAGAATAGTTTGCTGAAAACCTTAATTACGACTAGGAAGTTTACGCAGTGTGCTATATGTCACTAAAGTTGCCCCTTGTCTGGACAGCTTAAGCTTGTTTTGCTATCAACGTTTTTTGATTCTAAGAGTCATTTCTAATGCATTAATGATTTCTTCCTTGCCGAAAGGCTTTTTCATAATACCGAAATGGCCCTGTTCGAGAGCTCTTCCCATTATATCGCTATCAGGATAGCCTGTGATGATGGTTACTGGTAAATCAGGTTTGGCTTTTTTAATGCGAGCCAGAATTTCTGCACCATCCAGTTTAGGCATTTTCAGGTCGAGAAAAACCATGTCAAAAGTCAACCGCTCTGCATATTCTATGCCCTCGCTACTGATGCCGGTGCTTACCACTACGTGCCCTTGCGGTTCCAGTACCTCTTTGAATAGTAACCCTATAACGGAGTCGTCATCAATGACCAGGATACGTGCCTTGTTCTTTTGAAACTCAGGTTTAAGCCAGCTATCTATAACCGACTTATCGAATCTCCATTTATTGCCAACCTTGACTGCAGGTACAGTCCCCTTTTTCAATAACCTGTATATCGTCCTTTTGGTCAATCGCAGGTATACCGCTATTTCTTCTACAGTCATCAACTCTGCCATAACTCTCTCCTTCGTACTGCCATTTGCTGATGTATTAGTACTGTTGTAGTACTGACAATGATTAGTACTCCTTGTTGAAAAAACTATAGCAAGTAAAATAAAAAAGTGCAAATTACTCAGAATCAGGTAGTAAAAGCAGTGTCTGTCTATCGCATAAACTACCATGTTCTGCTACCATAATGTATCAAGGAGGGGCACATGATAAAAGATATGGTAGTGAAAAATAGAAGCTATCGGAGGTTTCAGCAGGAAGTTTCTATAGATGTCGATACATTGAAGGAGCTTGTTGAACTTGCCAGGCTTTCTGCATC
>JAUVYX010000106.1 GCA_030602865.1 Dehalococcoidia bacterium
ATGCCTCTATAATAATCATTCCCAATAAGGAACTCCGACTCAGATTTAATGCCGCCAGACATGGTATTGTAACCAGGGTGAATCTGTTCGGGCTGATCGCGATGGAAGCGGCCTATCGCTATGGCGATGAATGGTTGGGGCAGCTTCTGGAATACCTGCAAGGGAACCTTGATTATTTAATAGCATATTTCGAACAGAATATCCCTAAGATTGCAGTCATCAAACCAGAAGGCACATATTTAGTCTGGTTGGATTGCAGGAAAATGGGATTGGACGATGCAAAACTCAGGAGCTTTATGAGGGAGAAAGCCAGGGTTGGTCTCGATGATGGCTACCTTTTTGGCCCTTCAGGAGCAGGATTTCAGCGAATTAATATCGCGTGTCCTCGTAGCACCTTGGCTGAAGCACTGGAAAGAATAGAAAAAGCAGTTAATAGCCTGTAAAGGCTGTCTATAAATAAGTTAGAGATGCTCAATCGCGCTGATAAACAGGAGGTGACCATTTATGAGCTTCCCCCAAATGTTTCTTGCTGAGAGAAAGCTGGAAAGTCCCAGGATAGAGGATGTCAGGCAGGCAATAGTCGCAGAGATTCAGAAACTGAATCTGCACTCCAAGGTTCGACCAGGGATGAGAGTGGCTGTAACGGCAGGAAGCAGGGGAATAACAGACAATGTACTAATATTGGCCACAGTTGTTTCCGAATTGAAAAGATATGGAACTGAGCCGTTTGTCATTCCTGCGATGGGGAGCCATGGAGGGGCCACAGCGGATGGGCAGCTTGGCATACTAAATGCCCTTGGAATAACCGAAGAATCGATGGCATGCCCCATCATCTCTCAGATGGAAGTTGTGCAGTTGGGACATACCCCTGAAGGCATTCCTGTTTATATCGACAAGGTGGCTGCTAGTGCCGATGGAATTGTTGTGGTAAATAGAATCAAGCCCCATACGGAGTATAAGGGAGAGATAGAGAGCGGCCTGTTGAAGATGATGACTATTGGGTTGGGTAAACATAAGGGAGGGTATACTGCCCACAGTTATGCAGTTCAACTGGGCTATCAAATCGCTATCCCTGCAGTTGGTAAAAGCATCTTGAAAGCAGCGCCGATATTGTTTGGGCTGGGGGTGGTGGAAAATGCGTATGACGAGACAGCTATAGTTGCTGCCGTGGAGCCGGATATGTTTGAAGACACAGACAAAACCCTGTTAAAGAAGGCCAAGGAATTTCTGCCCAGGCTTCCTTTCGACAAGATGGATATCCTGATTGTTGACGAGATGGGAAAGGAAATAAGCGGAACCGGAATTGATACCAATATTATTGGCAGGGTTATGTTTGTTGGTGGTCCTGAGCCAGAGGGGCCTAAAATTATCAGGATAGTGGTGCTTGACTTAACCGATAAGACATGTGGTAGCGCTTTAGGGATGGGTCTTGCTGACTTTGTCACCCGCCGGTTGGTGAATAAGATTGATTATCAAGTTACCTACGTCAATTGCTTTACTGCCATGACTCCGGAGAAAGGACGTGTTCCTGCAACAGGGGAGACGGACAGAGAGGCCATTGAATGGGCATTTCAGACAATAGGGGCTGTCGAGCCTCATGATGCCAGAGTGGTGAAGATAAAAAACACTCTTCACCTGGATAAGCTCTATATCTCACAAGCTCTGGTTACAGAGCTTAAAGGCCAGGCAGACTGGGAAATTGAAGAAGAGGCATGCGAAATGTGCTTCAGCAACGAAGGGGAGCTGCTACTAGGAAAATAAAACAGGGAGAAATCTCCTCTGAAAGGCTGTTCCGTGGCAATGTTTTCATGGAACAAGAGCATCCGCCATCTCTGTGAAATTATGTATATGAAGGTCCGGGCGATATGGAGTCTCTTCATAGGGTAGATTATAACGGTCAACCCAGATGCCGCGATAGCCGGAAGCGCGAGCTCCCATAACATCAAAGGTGTTGGCGGAAACCATGGCCAGTTGATAGGGCTCTGCTGCAAGGATTCTTTGAGTAGCTCGATAAACTGAAGGATGTGGTTTAAAAATCCCCACTTCCTCAACCGAAATGATCTCATCGAAATCATATTTAATACGGTTTTTGGCCAGATGATCCAGGAACAATCTATTTCCATTTGATAAGGCGACAAGGCGGAAACGCTTTTTCAATCTCTTTAGGCCGTCAACAGCCTCCGGGAAAGGAGAAAGATACTGCCAGGCTTCCATGACTTCGTTTACCTCACCTTCGGTAAAGGGGACAGAAGATTGTCTCAAAACATAGAGCAGTGCTTTGCGTGCCACCTCAAGGTAGCCGGAGTGCCCCATCATTATAAGATTATCCTGATATTGCTCTATTCGCTGGCGGTATCGCCAGCGGGTCCACATCTCATCTCCACTGATGGAAACGCCTTTCTTCTGCAGGAATTTGTCCAGGGGACCGCTAAGGCTGCCTCGCAGATTAAGAATGGTGCCAAAACAATCAAAGGTCAGAGTGGTAACTTGATCAAATACGCTCATGTTTCTCCTTTCTCAGAAAAGAACGGGTATTATTAATAAGAAGATAGCTTCTTTATTCCATTAAAATATATCATTGCTCGCCAACCTTGGCAATGCTATATAGCTGCTACTCAACGTGGGCACCATTTCGCCCCACGTTGATATGGTGGAGGGCCCTTTATATTACAGGCTGAGGCCAGGCAACAGGCTCGGCAGGAATTACCAGCCCTGATTTGATAGTTGTCCAGGGAGTTAATAAGCTGGTTGTGACCATGCTCTGTCCTACGGAATCCTCCACCTCCCATTTGCCGGAAAGCGACTCAAGTATGGATACGTCTGCATCCATACCGCACTGGAGACTTCCTGCTCTATTATCAATGCCGAGGGCACGTGCCGGATTAAGAGTGCTCATTTTCACCACTTCATCCAGGTTTAATCCAAGCGCCATGAATTTGGACATGAGCGCTGCCAGTCCGAATACTGGCCCATTAAGACATAGGTTATTATGGTCGGTACTTAAAAACGTAGGCAAAATACCCTCGTCCATACTATTTTTGGCTACAGCAAAGCTAAAGTTATTTCTCCCATGGGCGATCTCCAGGATGACCCCTCTATCTATGGCTTCTCTCAATTGTGGTAGAACAGTGCCATCAGGACGCAGGATGCCGCCTCGTTTGGAGGTAAAAACATGAGTAAGGATATCACCAGAGTCCATGACACCCAGCAGTTCCTGGGTTAGTTCTGGAGGGACAAGCCCTTCTGGATCACCAATATGTACCATTATTGGCAGCCCAAGGCTTCGTGCCAGTTCTCTGGTTATCTTTATTACTCTGGGTCCGTCGCTGGCAATGATATTACCCACAAGGCGTAATTTGATTCCCTTGATTATTTCCCGATTAGAATTGACAACAGCTCTTGTGGCATCGACGTCAATATCTTCCCAGTCTCTTAGCTCAGGCGTCAGCAGTTGCCCTAAAGAGCCGAGGTGAAGGAAACAAAAAACCGTGCTTTTAGAGGGAGGGATGATATATTTGGAGAACGCCCTGAAAGTTGCCTGGCCTGTGCTGCCTCCGTCAACAACAGTCGTTACCCCTTGCTTTACCCCGGCAACATCCGGCTCGATGCTGATACCATGGACACTGTCATAGATATGGCAGTGCATATCGATAAGCCCGGGAGCAACGATCTTTCCCTTAGCGTCAAGTACTTGCTTCCCTTCATTTGCTGAGATTTTCTTTGCAACCAGGGCAATCCTTTGTCCGCTTATTGCAACATCGAGAAACTCATCTACCTTCTGCGCAGGATCTATTACCCTGCCTCCCTTAATTAGTAAATCGTACATAGAAAACCTCCTTTGTCTATAATATTCCCTTTCTATATTATTTCCCTTCTGCCACTTGTCCAGACTACAGGGGAACTAATGCCTAACTACAGTAAAATATATTACTTCTGCTGAAAGGCGGCAATGCTTTTCGGCACTTTACCATTAGGAAGAAGGACTGGTTCTATTATAGCCTCGCTGTGCAGGGCCCAGGGCAGAATAACGGATGAGTGTCCACCACGACCACCGGCTACAACGACCTCCACATCCTTTGGCGAACGGGTAACAGGAATAGGATGAAGCTCGTTGAAACCAGAAGGGCGGACAGGGACTAATCCCCTGCCCCTGACCATGGGTGCTTCGTGGTGGGTCCTGGCGTGAATATGCTCTCGAATCATATCTTTATCCCATCCTTCACGATTGAGAAGCCATGCATGGTCTTGAGTGATAACGACAACAAGAGGGCCGGGGATAAAGGAGTTGTTGCTGCCAAGGGTAGTGCAGCTACCAACCAGCGTATCCAGTAAGTCTCCGGCAGTGCGGCTTAAAAAGTCGATTATGTCATGAGGAGGCTCTGCCTTGAGTACGAACACGGTTGTCGTTTGGGAATTATAACGCTCGGCGTTAATAGTAGGCCAGGGGCTCAGCTCAGGGTCTTCCGAAAAACAATAACTTAGCTCCGCTGAGGAAGAGAGACATGCCAGGTCAGCATATCCGGGTACTGCACGGCAAACATTGAT
>JAUVYX010000241.1 GCA_030602865.1 Dehalococcoidia bacterium
GTAGCTGTATATGTTAATATCAGACACTTTCTCAATCTTAATAGATATTGACAAGCATTAGCGTTGATGTAATTATATCTTCTTAAATAATTAATATAAATTATCACTATAATAATAATACAGTAATTTTCAATAGTAATTAGAGTCACTTCAGAAAAAACAAATATAAGGAATAAATATGGCAAGTTTAAATTTTGCAGAACTGACTCCTGGATACGAATTCCCTCCGTCTATCTACGAATTAGATGAGGCGATTATCAGCAAATATGTAAAGGCAGTAGAAAGCCCGGCACAGGAATATATTCCTCCTCTGGCTATTGCAGCATATGCAATGAAATCGATGATAGCCTCCCTTGCTTTGCCCCCAGGTTCTATACATGCATCTCAGGAATTTGAATTCATTCAACCGGTATCTATTGGAACTTCAATTACATGCAACGCCAAAGTAGTTCGCAAGATAGCTCGAAGCCGAATGAACATGTTAGTATTAGAAATAGATGTATTTAATCAGAAGAAAGAGAAAGTGCAATCAGGGAAAACAACTATAGTGTTACCCGCTACGGAGGCAAATGATTAAGGATATTTGTGAGGGCAAAACCCTTCCATCTTTAGTGAAGAATATAACCCAGGAAAAAATCAATCTGTATGCAGAAGCCTCCGGGGATTTTAACCCCATCCATATAGATGAATCTTTCGCCGCTCAAACTCCACTGGGGGGAACTATTGCTCATGGGATGCTCATTCTGGCCTATATATCTGAATTGATGACACAAGAGTTTGGTATTAGTTGGATTTCAGGGGGCAATCTTTCTATACGCTTTAAAGCACCGGCGCGACCTGGTGACACAGTGATGGTTAGTGGAGTAATCGATAAAATTACGTATGAAAATGATTGTACTAATATCAGTTGTAACCTTACCTGTTGCAATCAGAAAGACGAAATAATAGTAACCGGTGGGGCAACGGTAAAGCTTCATTCTTAGAAAGGGGCTATCATGTCCATAACTGATGGCATAATCCGTATAGCAGTTGACGCCATGGGCGGGGACTACGCTCCTGATGAAATAGTTAAAGGGGCCATTCTAGCTGCTCAAAGAGGGGAAAACATTGAAGTTATCCTGGTTGGCCCCATTGATCTCCTTAAGAAAAAATGGGACGAATATAGTCCTTCAAATAATCTACCTGTTCGCTTGGTAAATGCAAAGGATTTTCTTACAGAAGCTGATTCTGCTATATCGGTGATCCGTAATAAATCCAACAGTTCTATTTCTGTAGCTGTAAAATTAGTTCGGGAAGGGGAGGCAGATGCTGCGGTTGGGGCTGGCTATTCAGGAGCTGTAGCTGTAAGCGCTATTCAGTATGTCGGCATGCTCGAAGGGATAGAGCGGCCTGCAATTATTGCACCACTCAGTAGTTTTGCCAAAAACACTCTATTGCTAGATGCTGGTGCCAATGTGGATTGCAAATCTCATCAATTATTATCCTTTGGGGTTGTAGGTTCTATTTGTGCCAAGAGTTTATTTGGTATTACAAACCCTGCAGTGGGTCTGTTGAGTACTGGATCTGAATCAACCAAAGGTGGCGAGGTAATTCGAGAGGCATATACTATGTTCCAGAATAGTGGACTAAACTTCATCGGTAATATTGAAGGTAATGATATATTAAGCGGACGCGCTAATGTAATTATCTGTGACGGTTTTACGGGGAATGTAATATTAAAATTTTATGAGAGCATATCTGGTTATGCCCGAATCTGGGCAAAACATAAGTTGAGAAAATACCCACTTTTAAATAGAACCGTTGATCCTGTGTTTCATAAACTATTCCCTATGGCCAGAAAATCTTATGAGAGTGAAGATGAAGTAAGCGGTATACTATGGGGCGTCAACGGCATTGTTAAAATAGCACATGGAGCTAGTTACGCCTCACACATAAATCATGCTATCATGAGTGCAAGAAATGCAGTGAGAGCCGATATTGTTGGATCTTTAAGCTTGGAGTTGGCAAAATTCAAAGCAGAAGGCAAACTATAGAGGAGGAAAAAGTGTCAGTAGAAGAAGAAATGAAGGAGATAATTGCGAATATTGTCCATGTGGATAAAAGTACGTTTACACGTACTGGAACTTTCAAGGAGATGAAAGCAGATTCTCTTGATATCGTACAGGCCATGGTAGCGATAGAAGATAAATATGATATCGAGATACCCGATGAAGAGGCCCAAAAATTTCAGAATTTTGGTGATTTCGTAGATTTTGTAGAGAAACGAATCAATGAAAAGGAAAAGGCTTGATTATGACTCTTGAAGGAAAGCTGGCGTTAGTTACCGGTAGCGGGCGAGGTATAGGTAGAGCCATCGCGCTTAAACTTGCATCGCAGGGTTGTGATATCGTTGTCAATTTTTTCCGACGTCGTGAAGCCGCAGAACAGACAGCCAAGGAAATCGAAGCTCTAGGGGTAAAAGCTGAAATTATCAGAGCTAATATGGTTGACCCAGACAAGATAACATCTTTATTTGATACGATCTCTGACAAGTATGGATACCTGGATATACTAATAAATAATGCTGCCTCTGGCGTCGGACGTTCTATAATGGAACTTGATAGTAAAGCCTGGGATTGG
>JAUVYX010000073.1 GCA_030602865.1 Dehalococcoidia bacterium
AATGATTATAACAAGGAGGTTATGGCGATGGGACGCATATTTGAAGCTGCTATCGAAAAACGTGGCAGATGGTACATTGGGTGGGTAGACGCCGTCCCAGGTGCTTTTAGCCAGGGACGGACAATCAACGAAGTTGAGGAAAATCTAAAAGAAGCAGTTCGGCTTATACTTGAAACTCAGCAGGATTTCAGAGATACCGGTACTACTGGGAAAATCCTGAAGAGGCAAATCCAGGTTCAAGTATAGGAACATGAAGCGTCGAGATCTTGTCAATCACCTGACAAGTGAGGGCTGTATTCTTCAACGAGAAGGTGGCAAGCATTCTGTTTACCTTAACCCAGAGAATGGGCATATTTCTACTGTTCCTCGCCACCGGGTAGTAGAATATTTTCTGGCCAGAAAAATATGTCGACAACTGGATATTTCAGAGCCCCAGGCACGAGTCTAGGTTAAACATCATAAGCGGTGGATCTTATACCAATATCTTTTATTTGTCATCCTCGAGGGAGCGTTAGCGACCGAAGGATCTCCCCACTAGCTGTATTCAACTCGATAAGATTCTTCGCTTCGCTCAGGAATGACAAAGGATAAGCAGTATTGACGAAGAGGGACTTTCCCTTCCTGTCATTGCGAGGAGACTCTGGCGACGTGGCAATCTGGGAAGAATGGTGGTGTTGGGAGACACTTAATACAAGGATGACTTGCCCCACCCAAATTGCCGCGCTTCGCTCGCAATGACGACGGGAGGAGTGGTAGGGCATGACAAAAAGGAGTCTAACTGTGTATAATCCAACAGAGGGGTGATAAAAATGACAAAAGTTAAAGACTTAACCACTGACGAGCTAGACTATTTAATAGAGCAAAAAATCTTAGAAATACTCGGAGATTCTGATTCCGGTCTAGAACTAAGTGAAGAATTTAAACAGGAACTTGAGAGACGCCTCAATAATCCCTCCAGAAGGATTCCACATTCAGAGGTAGTAAAGAATATTGCTTAGTATCGAGTGGACAGAATCAGCAATAGAAGACCTTAAAAAACTCGATAAGCCAATATCTCGAAGAGTCTTAACAAGGATTACTTGGTTTTCTAGTAATTTTGAAAGAGTTATCCCAGAACCTTTAACTGGCGAATTTAAAGGGACATTTAAGTTACGCATAGGAGAGTGGAGAGTAGTCTATACTGTGGAGGGTAAAACTATTCTAATTCAATTCATAGGTCATAGAAGAAATATTTACAAAACCAAGTAGCCTTAATTGCTTCCCCTGTACATATCAAACCAAGCTTCTTTAGTTCAGCAAAGCTATTTAGATTATAATTCGTTCAATATTCTCGTCACAGCATATTTTCATGCTTCGAGGCTGGCTCGTAGTCCATAAATGGCAAGAAACATAGCTAAAATTACATAAAGATTAATAAAACACTTGCTTTATTGAGTTTTCATTGTAATAATAGACTGAATTCGTACGGAGACTATAGTATTGAAGATAGGTAAATTAACACGATGGATTCTAACCATTGGCCTTATAGCCGCAGCTCTTATTTGGCTCAGCGGTAATATGATACACCAGAGAGGGCTGCAAAAGGAACTCAACAGCAGCGTGGCAATTCCAGGAGAACAGCTCGTTTTTATTACAGCAGAACACCAGCAAGCAATAGCAGAATATACAGCACAAAAGAACGAACTGGAGGAAATGCTTAGTGAGTTCATCCCCTCTATTTCAGGTCTCACGGCTAAATTTGAATCCCCCGGCAAGTCTATAGAAATCACGGAGTACCTGTATGAAGATGCATATCAATCCAATGTAATAATACTAGAGATAGCAACATCACTACCGCGAGAACAGCAATACAAAAAAGATACCGAAGACGGTGACAAAATAATTCTGGTGACCTACGAGACCAGTTCAATTCAAATCACTGCTGAAGGAGAAGTAGTAGCGCTGCTTAACTTTCTGGATAAGCTAAGTGCCAGGTTCCAGGCCAGCTGCTACATTAACCAGGTTAATATCAATGTCCCTGTAGCAGTATACGATGATAATAAAAAGGAAGAGAACACTGCTACCGAACCAGAAAAAGCTACCATCATAATTAATCTGGAAATCTATGCCTACGAGGACGAAAATGCCTAAACAGGCAACCAGCATATTCATCGACGATTCCATGGTCTCCATATTAACGGCCAGCGGAAAACACGTGCAAAATTGGGGCAATATTCCGTTGGAGCCAGGAATGGTCAGGGATGGAGCTATCATCGACATGGATGGCGTGGCCAGCAAAGTTAAAGAGCTTTGCAGGACCGAACACGCAGGAGGAAAGGTGATTGCCGGCGTTAGCGGCATCAACTGTCTCTATCGCATAATCACATTGCCAAATCTTCCTGGCAACATGCTTCCCGAAGCAGTAAAAAGGGAAGCGGCTAGAGTCCTGGGTGTCCCCCTGGCGCAACTCTATCTTTCCTGGCAAACACTGCCATCAAACAAAACGGAAACAAAAGTCTACCTTGCAGCCTCACCCAAAAAAACCATAGACACTCTCATCTCGACACTACGTAAGGCTGGACTAAACCCTTATTTATTGGATTTGAGGCCCCTGGCGCTGGCAAGGACAACTACCAATCACGAGGCCATCCTGCTAGACGTCCAACCTGCCAGTTTTGATATAGTCATTCTAACCAATACTATTCCACAGGTAGTACGTAGCCTGCCTCTATCCCCGGATGCTTCACAGGAAGAAAGACTCTCTCTTATAAAGGATGAACTGGAGAGAGCCATTACATTCTATGACTCCGGCCATAAAGACATGCCCCTGGAACCATCAGTTCCTTTGTTGGTCAGTGGAGAGATAGCCGGGGAGGAAGATGCATGGGAACTGCTGGTTGGAGAGCAGGGCCGCCAGGTCATAATTTTACCTTGCCCCCTCGATGCTCCAGATGAGTTCCCTTCCAGCCAGTACATGACCAATATCGGCCTGGCCTTTAAAAAAATCGCCGATAAGGGGGGCACAGCCTTTTCACTGGTTAATTTCAATGTCCTCCCTGAAGTTTATCGCCCCAAACCACGCCCGGTACACGAAGTGTTGTTCGTACCCGTGCTTATAGGCGGCATCGTGCTGGTAGCACTGGGTGCTTTTACTTTTGCCTACACTATTGCAAAGCCAAATACTCCCTTCTCGGATTACCCCGCAATTCTGGGAGCTTTTACCGTTTCCGGCACATCACCTTATGTAGACGAGTTGCAGTTGCAACTGGATAACATAACTCAAACACTCTCATTAAAAACCATCGAGGCTCAAGCTGAGATCGATGATTACCAGGCAGAGATAAAGACCTTAACAGCGCAAGTTACCGGCCAGAAACAGGAAAAGGAAGAGCTAGTTGAGGCCTTCAACAGCATACTGGACCCCCTCGGGCCCAATAAAGAAATACTCAATGCTGACCTGGGTGAGATGAACAAAGGAGCAGGGACATTAGACCTGTTGAAGGTGGACCATGATACCGAAACAATGACCATAAATGGCATGGCCGACGATGAGGTCGTTATCTTCACTTATGCCAGTAACCTGAGGGCTAGTGGTAGATTTGCCCTGGTGGTTATCAGCAATGTCAGCTATGATGAGGACAGTTCCAGGACAAGTTTCACCCTGACATTGACCAAGCCTGAGGAAGAAACGGAATAATCCATGCCAAATCTTAACTCTGGCAACTAACCTGATGAAAAATATCCTGGAACTGCTGCATTTAGCAAAGGGAAGACATGCTTCCGATTTACATTTCATGGTGGATTCCCCGCCGATACTGCGAATAAATGGAGGACTGGAAGCAATAGACGGAATGGGCGCTTTATCCTCTGCCGATACGGTTAAGGCACTTAACCAGTTGACCACTGAAACACAAAGAGCGGAGTTCTATAACAATATGGAACTTGATTTCAGCTACAGTATAAGCGATATCGGCAGGTTTCGCTGTAATGCATCCATGCAACGACAGTCCATAAGCCTGGCCTTGCGTCTTTTACCACCCACCGTGCCTACTATAGATGAGCTGGAATTACCCCCCATTTGCAAGCACCTTGCACTAATGCCACGAGGGCTGATAATCATCTCTGGTCCCACAGGAAGCGGTAAAACCACCACGCTGGCCGCTATGATTAATCACATCAATATGCATAAAACCTGTCATGTAGTCACTATTGAAGACCCCTTGGAGTACAACCACCTTAATAATAAATCAATCATCACTCAACGGGAACTGGGTACAGATACTCAGTCTTTTTCTAAAGCCCTGAAATACGTTCTCAGGCAGGACCCCGATATAATCCTGGTAGGCGAAATGAGAGACCTGGATACTGCCGCAGCAGTTCTAAATATAGCCGAGACTGGCCACCTGGTATTTACTACTGGACATGCACCCAGTTCAGCACAGGCTATAGAAAGAATCATAGACCTGTTTCCCCCGAATGAGAGGTACCTTTCCCAGGTGAGGCTGGCATCCACTCTCGATGCTGTGCTGTGCCAAACACTGGTGCCACGTGCTGATGACGATGGCAGAATAGTCGCTGTAGAGATAATGCTGGGGAGCACTGCAGTAAAGAATCTCATACGTGAAGGGAAAATACACCAGTTGCCGAATGTAATTCGTACCGGCAGCAAAGATGGCATGAATAACATGGACCAATCTCTGGTTGAACTTTTCCTTGCGAACAAGATAAGTGAAGAAAGTATGTTTGACCTCTGCCTTAACAGTAGAGACGTTGAAAAATTAGTCGCCAGAGGGCAGCATCCTGTTCATCACAGGAAATAAAAGGCGCCCGGCTTCGTTTATAGTTCACAGTTCATGTATCCAGAGTAGTTTGTAGCTGATAATTTTTCGCTCATGGCGCCCATCTTGTCATACCCGCGGAAGCGGGTATCCACCATCAAGCTCATTACAAGACGGTGAGTTCATTTTAATCTTGATATGTGGTTTATAGTACTGTCATCGTTAATACATTCGCAGTAGCGAATACCCAGGTAGATTCCTGCTACCTGCTTTCGCAGGAATGGCACATGAGAAAGGCGGGGATAACTCAACAGAGAGGCTGGATTGACACGAAGAGAGCTCCTCTTTTGCATAATTTGGCTTGCGGGGTTGAGTAAGCGGGGCACTAGAAAAATAATGTGCTATAAATTTTGCCATTCTTCCAGAGAAATCTTCTTCCCTATGATATGTTCTACCTGTTTAAGAATCATCTTGAGCTGGGGCATGGAGTACTCTGGATTACTCGGAATGGCTAGTGTACATCCCCTATATCGCATATAAAAATGATGCCCGCCTGGCTCAGGCGAGCTAAAACCTAATGTGTTTAATTTCTTTATGAAAACTCTTCTCTTACATGGTGCCCATCTAGCCATAGGTTACAGTTTCCTTCAGAACTGGTATCCCCTTGTTTAAATCGACTCCATCTATAATGGGCAGTTGGTCACCATGCCTTATTTTAACTAGTAGCCAACCTTCTAGAACTGACTTTAGCTCACTTTGACATTGATAAAGTGTTTCACCAAAAGCAATCACCCCTAAGCACTCAGAAATTTTGCCACAATAAGTTCCATCTTCAAGC
>JAUVYX010000047.1 GCA_030602865.1 Dehalococcoidia bacterium
AGGCCGAGTATATGTAAAACAATCTTGATTATCTCTCGAAGGATATACCTGTCGAAGGCGATGGCAATGCTATGGCCTACTATGGATAAAATCAGTACTACGTTTATAATTGGTAACACCAGACCGAATTTTTGAGTCAGCAGTGGATAGATATTCCATGTAGTGACTCCGTTTACTGTGTTACCTAAATAGCAGGCTATATATTGGCTGAAGAAATTGAACAGAATTAGTAATGCAATACTCCAGGCAATAGCGCCGACGGATGAACCGATTCTGCCAGCCTTCTTACATCTGAAATAGCTGTCTATATTGTCTGAAAACTTTTTACTTTCCTCAGCAGTAGAAGATTGTTCAGGCTCTGTTGTTTTCTTATAAGATACTATTTCCCTTTTAAAATCTTCCTTGTTGATACCATCCAGCCTGGCTAGTAGCTTTAATGCAATCTCACTGAACAAGGGGACTTTGATGAAGTGGCCACGATGGGTTTGCTGCATCAGGACTATCCATAACACAAAGGTTATGGCAACGAATATTCCCAAAATAGCGGTTGTAGCAAGTTCCAGAGGAAAGAAAGGGCCTCTTTGGCTTGCCCAGATAGCCCATCCCCGTACAATGTCAGCGATATTTATTATTATGCTAAAGATACCAAAGAAAATCAGTGACTGCATTGCATGAAAGCGGACCAGTGTATTCTTCTTTTCTATGATGAGAAATATAATCCCTGTAACCCAGCCACCAACATAACATAATAAGCCAGCATCATTTTGTTTCAAGCTGGTGCTCGATTCCCCTGAAAAGTCCTGTTCCTCATTTTGCCCCATTTGATCTCCTACACGCTATTTTCTTTGTTTTCCGATGGCCGGGGTTATTTAAGTAATACTTCTGGTAACAAATTCCCTCGAATACTCATATTATCATAGCCATGCTATCTGTCAAAATATGGTGATTCTATGTTTGGTCTGCTGTTATTATGCTATCTCGTATTTGTTTCAGGAATGCGTGTAGAGTGTTTTTCTATTTGGCTGCCCCAATTGGCTCTTTTTTCTGTTATTATTGACGGTAATTCTATAGTGGCGGAGCTATTTAAGAGAGAAGGAGGTAAGCTAATCATGGTATCGAGGCGTGCCCTTGCAGGAAATAGCAAGGATAACGTAGCTGTGGCTGTGGAAGATGTCGCCGTTGGCGAACAGGTGAGGGTGGAGGGCAAACAGAAAGGAATGACACTCGATGCAATTGAAAAGATTCCTTTTGGTTTCAAGATAGCGTTGGAGAATCTCTCTGAAGGAAGCGATATAATCAGGTACGGGGAGATTATTGGAAGAGCTACAGTGGATATTAAGAAAGGTGCGCAGGTACATGTGCATAATATAGATGGAGTGCGTGTCCAGGCGGGAGGAAATGACAAATGAGTTTCCTGGGATATCCTCGCCCTGATGGCACAGTAGGCACCCGTAATTATGTGGTGGTATTGCCAGCCGGCTTGGTATCGAGCAAGATATGTGAATTTGTTAACGGCGTTCGTACCATGGTGACCGCTGATAGCGGCAATGGTCGCTCCAAGCGGGACAGAGAGACCATCGCACGTATCCTGGTTGGACTGGGGAAGAACCCCAATGTTGCTGCTGTTATCATGCATGAGCTTGCATGGGGAACTGATTACCCTGAGCTGAAATCGGAGCTTCTTGCTGCGCAAATAGCAGAAACGGGTAAGCCTGTAGAGTATATCTCCAGTACAAAATATCCCACCGCTTTCCAGGTAATGGAGCGGGGTACCCGCGTGGCACGACAAATGGTACACGATGCCTCTTCTATTCGTCGCGAACTGGTTGATGATAAATTTCTCACCATTGGAGTAAAGTGTGGTGGCTCGGATGCTACTTCTGGCATTGCCGGCAATCCGGTGATGGGCTATCTGTTTGACCATGTTGTGAAGTCGGGAGGCAGGGCTATGTTCGGGGAAAACACCGAAATTATTGGCGCTGAGCATATACTGGCGAGGCGTGCTGCTAATGAAAAGATTGCAAAGCAGATTATCAATGTTGCGCTCGCCACCGAGGAAAGAGGTAAGAAGATAGGAGAACCTATACGTGATGTAAATCCGGTACCAGCCAATATAGCAGCGGGAATCTCCACACTGGAGGAGAAATCACTGGGCGCCATTGTGAAAGGAGGTACCTGTCCCATCCAGGGGGTGCTTCGTTATGGTGAGAGTCCACCTCATCGAGGATTGTTCTTCGTGGACAACTGGCAGGACCCAAACAGCATCTTTCCAGGCTATGTAGCTGCTGGCGCTAATGTGGTCTTGCTGCAACTGGGTTTCGGTGGGGCGCTGAAGCATACCATACTGCCACCAACACCGACTGTGGTCGTTCCTGATATAGCCACTACGGCCAATCCTAATACTTACGCAGTACTGGGAGAGAGCATAGACTTATTCTCTGGCACGGTGATTGAGGGCAGTGAGACCATTGGCCAGGCAGGTGAGAGACTGTGTGAACTGGTCAGGCAGATTGCTTCAGGCACTGTGACCAGGTCAGAGACGCTGAAATTTCAGGATGTATCGCAGTGCTTTCTCATGGATGCAGGTTTTTAGACGAAATTATTCAGACAGATATATATAATTATATATAAAGAGAAGCTGCTACGATAAGCGACGGTATTGTATTTTAACTTAGCGGTAACAAGAAAAAATGTAGTTAAAGGAGGAGACTATAGATGACTGATATCAGGGATAACAGGGAAAAGCTCAAGGCGTTTACAGACCATAGCTATGGACCCTGGAAGAAACAGAAAGATTGGAAAGAGCCAGTATATGTTGCCAGGGCGGAGGGCGTCCATCTATATGACGAAAATAATAAGCCATATATTGATTTCTCCTCACAGTTCATGTGTTCCAATCTGGGACATGGTAACAGGGCGATAATCGATGCCATTCACCAACAGGCGGATGAACTGGTCTACGTGGCGCCGTTGTTTGCTCATAAATCGGGGGAGAAGGCTACTGAGGCGTTGATGACAGTTATGCCCGAGGGGCTGAATAAATTCTTTTTCTCAACCTCAGGCAGCCTGGCGAACGAGTCGGCAGTACAGATTATCAGGCAATGTATGTCACCGAGCTACAAGATAATCGCGCGTTATCATTCGTATCACGGTGGTACTGCCTCAGGTATGACGCTTACTGGCGGACCAAGACACAGGTTTGCTGAGCGAGACCACTATGGCATACAGGGAGTAATCTTTGCTCCTGATGCCTACTGTTATCGTTGTCCTTTTGGACAGAAATACCCTGAATGTAATGTACACTGCGCGGAGTACGTCGACCACATGATAAAAGAAGAGGGAAATGTAGCGGCAGTGTTTATAGAGCCGGTGGTGGGGACTAATGGCAAGCAGGTCCCTCCCCCCGAGTATTTACCGCGACTTCGCCAGATATGCGATGAGAATGGTGTGTTGCTGGTGGTGGATGAGGTTATGAGCGGCTGGTTCCGTACCGGCCCCGCATTCGCTGTAGATAACTGGAAGGTCAAACCCGATATATTGACCACTGCCAAAGGATGCACCGGATCATATACTCCCGTGGGAATCACTGCGACATCCGGGAGGGTCACAGAATATTATGAAGATAACACTATTTACTTTGGCTTTACCTATACCATGCACCCGCTGATGATGGCGGCTATTCCGGCGGCGATTTCTGAATACAGTAAATTGCAGGCGAGCGGAATACTGTCGAGGGTAAGCAAATACCTGCAAATGAGGCTGTATGAGTTACAGGAGAGGCACGAGTGTATCGGAGATGTGAGGGGAATCGGACACTTTTGGGCACTGGAACTGGTGAAAAACCGCAAGACCAGGGAACTGTTCAATGTTAAGGCTGATAAGTTCTATAAGAAACTGTTGGCTGATCGTCTGGCTGCGGAAGCGCTGAAGAAGGGAATGTTTATTATGAGCTGGTACGATCATTTGACTGTGGCTCCACCGCTGATAATTACAGAGGAGGAGGTTGATGAAGGCATAAAGATACTGGATGAGGTGCTGGAAATAGCTGATAAGGAAGTTGAGCACACTGGAATTCCCGGCTCAAGGAGCAGCGAGGAATTTATCAAGTCATTGCCCTTATAATTGCTTAAATAATAAACAGCGGAATACGATTATCGGTGTTGATTTTCATGAAAAGTAAAACATCTGCCATAGAGGTGCTGATATGAGATTACCACTCTGGGAGGTACTAGCAAGGTCAAAGAAGGGGCCGATAATTGAGGAAAAGCAGTTTGATCTATCCATATTCTGGAAGGGGCAGGAACTGCAAAAGAAGTATGGCATCAAGTACAATCCTGAAGAGCCCCTTGATGTTACTGGAGAGATGGCGGATAGGGTTTTTCATGCGGGAGTTGAGTTCTTTCTCAGTATAGGAACATACTGTATAAATACCAAGCGTATTATCACTATTAGTGAACAGGAATTACTGGATGAGCTTGCTGTTTGCCCTCAGCAGATAGAGCTAGGGTGGGGTGATGACCGGGTGACTTTACTGCATCGTGATGTTGAGGGGAAGCAGGAGCCAATTGTGGTTGCCGGGATTCAAACGGCGCCTTTCAGTAATGAAGAGATGATGTTTACTATCAGCAGGGGTTGTGCTCTGGACCGCTGTGTGGATGGTATATGGGGAGGAATCCTGTTGAAAATTGATAGCATTTACGATGTGATAGCAGGGGCACCTGGCGAAATATACCAGTACCGGAAGGTGGCTGAGATATTACGCAGGGCAGTAGCAGCGGCAGGAAGGCCAGGAATGATAACCATTAATAATGCCCCAACGAGCAAGGCTACCATAGCGATGTTCAGTGAAGAGGAAGGGCTACGTAAATCCGATGGTATTGTAGCCACTGGTATGTCTGAGTGTAAGCTTGCTTATGACGACCTTGACAGGTCTGCTTTCGGGCTGGCTATGGGGATGCCAATACATGGTGCGCATAGCTCGGTGTTAGGAGGGTTTTCAGGCACTCCTGAAGGAGCGGCAATAACTGCTGTTGCGGCGACGTTACAGCTTGTCTGTGTGCAAAAATCGGATTGCACACGCGTTGGGGTGACCGAGGCCATGGTGAAAAGCCGTGTTACCAGGAAGGAATTGTGGGCAGCCGGTACTGCCATTCAAGGATTAAGTCGGAACACAAAACTGATTCTTGATGGCTCGATAGGAGATCATCCAGCGGCGGGACCAGGTACAAAGCAGTATTTGTATGAATCGGCCGCTGGTCATATCGTGTCAACAGTTACTGGTGCTCATTCCATTGCAGGGACACGAAAGTTTGTGGTGGGTAGTACACCTGACTATGGCTCACCACTGGAATCACGCTGGATGGGAGAGGTATGTAAAGCAGCAGCATGTTTAGATCGGCCAAAAGCGAACCGGATTGTAAAATACCTGCTGGAAAAGTACGAGGACAGGCTGAAGGATGCACCTGAAGGCCAGACCTTTGAGCAATTATACGACCAGGAGAAAATGGAGCCGGTAGCACAGTATCAGGAACTATATGAACAGGTGAAGGAAGAACTGAGAGGGGTGGGATTTATTTTTTAGAACCAGGGGGAATAATAGAAATTTCTGCTTTGACCCTTCTTTAGAAAAGCGACCCGAGGTAACAGGTCTTAAGGAAGATAGTTATCATAAATTGTGATGGTTGAGGCAGATATACACAGTTTTTATGTCGTTGAAGCTGTAAAGGAAGGGAGGAAGCTTTAACTATGAGTGTAACAGGACAAATCGGCAAGGTGCAGACTGTGCTGGGGTTGATTTCACCGGATGAACTAGGTGTGACATTGCCTCATGAACATCTTATTGACGACGGATCGTGTTACTTTGTCGAGCCGGACGATGCCAACGACCGGACGATGGCTCATAAGCCTGTCTCAGTGGAAATACTATGGTGGTTGCGCTATCACTTTACCCAGAATACAGATGAGGTGATGTTGAGGGATGAGCAAGTAGCAATTAATGAAGCAATGCGCTTCAAGCAGGCTGGCGGAAATACCATTGTTGAAGTGACCAATGTTGGTCTGGGCCGTGACCCAGCAGCGCTGGCACGCATTTCACGGGCAACGGGCCTTAACGTGATAATGGGTTCGGGCTACTACCTGGCGGTGTCCCATGGGGCTGAGATGAACGATATCAGCGAGGATGAGATAGTCAGCGAGATAGTCAGGGATGTCACAGAAGGGGTTGGCACTACAGGGATACGGGCAGGATTGATTGGAGAGATTGGCTGTTCATGGCCTATGTTTCCCAACGAGCGTAAGTCACTTCGCGCGGCGGGGCGTGCCCAGAAGTTAACAGGTGCGGCATTACATGTGCATCCTGGACGTGATCCACAGGCTCCAGCGGAGATAGTCGATATATTATGGGACGCAGGTGCTGATCTTTCCCGTACAATTTTTGACCATGTTGAGCGTACCTTCCGCGATATGACTGCGATTGTCGGGCTGGCGAAAACCGGCTGCTACATTGAATACGACCTGTTTGGCCGTGAAGGATACTATCCCATCAACCTGGACCTGCCTAACGATGCACAGCGAATTAACGAGTTGATGCAGTTGATTGACGAAGGATACCTGAACCAGATTCTAATCTCTCACGATATATGGACCAAGACGCAGTGCTGCACCTATGGTGGCTGGGGATATGCCCACATCCTGCGCAACGTAGTACCTGTTATGCTGGCCAAGGGCATGACCCGGGAGCAGATACAGACCATCATGGTTGATAACCCCCGCCGGCTATTCACCTTTGTGTAGAAGCCAGCCCAATTTAAAAGACGCAGCTTTGTTTACGTTATTGTGCAATCACTAAGGGCACTTGGCAATAACGGAATTGCGTGAAGGTTTAACAAGCATTGATATCCGCCTCATCTAGCATATGCGCCAAAGAGAGTACCAACAAGGTATAAGTTCTATAACTATGAATAGATTCC
>JAUVYX010000002.1 GCA_030602865.1 Dehalococcoidia bacterium
TCTTGATGTCTGGCTTTTGGAAGAGATAAAACTCCATGAAATAGGATGGCATGGACTCAAGAACGGATTTGATTCTGAAACCAATGCCTGGATAAGTTGGCAACTGGCAAAAAAATAAAGTGGCTGGTATTGTCTGTTTCCGATTAATTAAGGTAGGCACAGGAAAAGTGATACGGGTTGAAAATTTAACTAAATATTACGGAAAACGCCTCGCCGTGGACAATATTAGCTTCAATGTAGAAAGGGGAGAAGTCGTAGGCTTCCTCGGCCCCAATGCGGCGGGGAAGACGACTACGATGCGTATCCTTACCGGGTTTCTGGCACCAACTCGGGGGAAAATATGGGTCGATGGCTATGACATGCTAAGCCACTCCCTGGAGGCACGTAAGCACATTGGCTACTTCCCAGAGGCGACGCCCTTATATACTGACATGACCGTTCGTTCCTACCTTGACTTCTCGTCCAGACTCAGGGGTTTAGATAAAAATAGGGTAAAGACCAGAATAGAAGAGGTGGTAGATATATGCCACCTCGAAGAATATGTTGATGTGCTTATTGGCAAGCTATCAAAGGGATTTAGACAGCGAGTTGGTGTGGCTCAGGCGATTATTCATGAGCCGGAAGTATTGATTCTGGATGAGCCAACTATAGGTATCGACCCCATTCAGAGAGCTATGACGAGACAGCTCATTAAGGAACTGGGCAAGGAGAGCACCAGACTTCTCTCTACCCATATCCTTCCTGAGGTAAGGATGACCTGTGAGCGGGTGATTATCATAACTGAAGGCAGGATTGTAGCTGAGGACCGTATTGAGAACCTTTCTTCCTTAGTAAGCGATTTAAAGCGTATCCGATTGGAAGTAGAAGGTCCCAATGAGAAAGTGGCTCAGTGTCTGCGCCAGATTAAGGGTGTTCTTCGAGTTAGCTACGAAGACTCTCACTGCATTGTTGAATGCTCTGCAGGGCAAGACTGTCGTGGCAAGATAATTGAGACCATAGTCCAGGGCGGTTGGACCCTGCTCTCCCTGGAATCTATAGAAATGAGCCTCGAGGATATCTTCCTTAAGTTAACCACTGAGGAAGAAACGAGCCAGTGAGAAACACGGCAACTATTGCCCTCAGAGAGATTAAGTCTTACTTGGCATCGCCTATGGCCTATGTAGTGACTGGCATCTTTCTGGTGCTCACCGGCTTCCTCTTTAGTATCAGCCCTGCCACCTATTATGAAACCAGCATTAGGGGTTTTTTAGAAATTGGTAGTATCCTGTTACTACTGTTGGCATCAGTGCTGACTATGCGTTTGCTTGCCGAAGAGAGGAAAATGGGCACTCTGGAATTACTGCTCACGGCACCGGTGAGAGACAGTGAGGTAATAGTAGGGAAGTTCTTAGGTAGTTTAGGCGTCCTTACCGTAATGCTGGCGCTCACCTTTTACTACCCCATTCTCTTATGGTCGTTCGGCGACCCTGATTGGGGACCCATTGCAACCGGTTACCTCGGACTCTTTCTGCTAGGCAGTGTCTCTCTAGCGGTGGGATTATTTGCTTCATCGCTGACCTCAAACCAGCTCGTAGCGGCAGTGGTCGCTGGAGGAATTCTCTTTGCCTTGTGGTTCGTAGGCATGGCCACCGACTTACTTCCTGAGGCCCTAGGCGAGGTCATTGACTACATGTCGCTGTCCTACCACTTTCCTGACTTTATGAGGGGAGTAATTGATACCAGAGGCATAATTTATTATCTAAGTATCACGGTGTTGTTTCTATTTCTAGCGATAAGGTCTCTTGAAAGCAGCAGGTGGAGTTAAATGTGGACTAACCTCAGAGGTAATAGGTTTTCTGGGCTAATCGCCGTGCTTGGGCTGGTAGCTCTGCTGGTAGGTTTCATAGTTATGCTCCTGCTGCCCAGCATTCGATATGCAGCCTGGGGTGTCCTGGTGCTGGGAATACTGCTCTTTGCTACAGCCTTTATTATTGATTTCAGGCAAGTCAGCCGTGCCCTAACTGGTAGGCGTGGGAGGTTTGGCGTTAGCTCTACAGTAATGGCTTCAATCTTCATCGGCATCATCCTTTTTGTTAATGCTATTAGTATCGGAAACTACCACCGTTTTGACGTTACCGGTGTGGAGCGGTTCACTCTCACCCCCCAGACAAAAGAGGTTCTCGGCAAACTGGAAACGCCAGTGCAGATTATGGCCTTCGACATTCCCGGTGAACCTATCGGTGAATACGCCCTTAATTTGTTGAGAGAGTACCAGAACTATACCGACCAATTGAGCATAAAATCTATTGACCCTGCTGAGAATCCAGACATGGCAAGAGAGTATGACACAACACTAATCCCGGTAGAGTACAGATATCCGGCAATCTTATTTGAAGGGGAGAGAGGAAAACGGATGGTATTGTGGCCGGAGTACTGCACACTGACAAAACAGCAGATTGTTCCTGTACAAACAGAACACGCCTTTACCAGCGCTATACTGCAGGTCACCGGCACTGTCCAGAGAAAGGTATATTTCCTCACCGGGCATGGTGAGAGTGACATTTACTCTGAATATAGCTACGCCAGGCAAGAGTTGCTCGATAACCTCTTTAAGGTAGAGACACTGAACCTTCAGATTACTCCCAACATACCCGAGGACTGTGCCGCCCTGATAATCGCCGCGCCGCAGCTGTCTATAGCGAGCAGCGAGGTCGATATTATCCAGCATTACCTGGAAAGTGGCGGACAGGCAATGCTCCTCATCAATCCCAACCCTCCACAAGGGGTCAACCAATTGCTCTCTTCTTGGGGGGTTAGTATAGAGGATGGAACTATTATCGACCCATCATCATATGTTTCCCCCAATAAGAATACCCCTCTGGTAACACGGGGGGGGAATTACTTCGGTTTTGAAAAGACCCACTTCCCTGGGGCTACCGCTATAGTCCCTAACTACGAATATACGCCTAAACTCGTTCAAACAAGGGAAGGTGGAACACAGGTCGTCTGGACGAGTGAAGATAGCCAGATTCAAATGTTTATGCTGCTGGGGACGACCAAGGATAGCTGGCTGGGAAAGAATTTTGACCCCTTAAAAGAACCTGAATTTGATGAGGGAATAGATCTGAAGGGACCCCTGTTTCTCGGCTTTCTCATCTACGCTCCTCCAACTGGTGAAGTTGATGTGGAACAAGGGACTACCCTGATAGTCATTGGTGATTCTGACTTCGCTTCAAACGAGCGTTTTTACGGTGGCAACAACGGTGACCTCTTCCTCAGCGCAGTAAGCGAGCTTACTGCAGGTACTGAGATAATTTCAATTGAGCGCAAGGTCATGCCTTTCCGCAGATTAATTGTGAGCCCAGAGGCAACAAGGTTCATTAATTATTCCAGTATAGGCCTGCTGCCACTGCTAGTATTGGTAATAGGGGGTGTTATCTGGTGGCGGAGAAGGTAGTAAAAGGGGTTCATTTCAGGGGGAAAATCGTTTGAGAATCAGAAGCACCCTTATTATGCTCGCTGTTCTCATTGCTCTAGGAGGCTATTTTTATTTTCCTATAACTCCTCAGCTTCCTCCAAAATCAGAGCCAAGAATGTTCGTATGGGCCATTGAAATGTATGAAATACAGCATATTGTTATACGGCTTCCCCGTGAGGACAGAAGTGAGGCATTCGTCAAAATACCAGAAGGGAATAAATTCCCCTGGTACTTTGATGACCCCCAAAGGTCTGAGGTGGATGTGGCACGATGGGGAGGAGGCATACCGCTTCTTCTAAGCGGTCCCGGGGCAGAAAGAGTCATTGCCAAAAATGCCACGGAGGAAAGGCTCGCTGAATTCGGCTTAACTCAACCACAAATGGAAATAATCTTAACCCTAGAGGATGGAGATATCCTAAATATTAAAGTTGGTGACAGGACGCCAGATGAAAATACCTATTACGTACAAGTCCCTGGCTCAAACCACGTATGTCTGGTAGATTATACTTGGTATGAGGTGCTTGAACGCCTGGTCAAAGAACCACCCTATACTCTCACTTCAGCCGATTAGCTAGTGAAACTCCAGCATAAACCACCAAAAAACTGAATTGCCTGAGGCTGTTTAGAAATTGGCGATTAATCTTTTTTGATGTTCTTGGGTAGTTTTAAGACTTAAAAAGTTAGCTTTATCTACTTTGCGGTGTCGGGGAAAATGAGATAGTTATGAAACTTTAGATACCAGACACTAAAAGGGATTGCTCTATGAATCTCAGAGCAGTAAATTAACGAATAAAAAATGAAGAAACTGTGGTACACAGACAGCGGAAAACGCATGGCAAGCTGAAGCTAAGAGTGAAGAGACCAGGAAGTTTATCGAGGACATCAAACGGGCTCCCCACCGTAAGTTTACCCCAGAAGAGAAGATCGCCATTGTGTAGGAGGGTTTTCGCCGGGATACTCCTATTCGAGGTCTCTGCCGTAGAGAAGGTATTCATCCAGGTGACCTGCTCCCACAAAACTCTCACTGTAACTGGTACAGAAATGGGGGCATCTTTATCCTACCAGACTCTCCTAACCCTTTCTGTCTAATCATAGGGGTGCAGTCCAGGTATTGCTTCAATATACCAATTATTATTGATAAATTGTATTCCCTTCTCAATTAGTAGGATTACTCTTACATTTAATATACGCAATAGCTTACAAACATTTAGGTCATATACTTATATATTAATAAAGTATGATAGCTTATAATCCCATTCATCGGGGCATTCATGCCTGGCTTTATGCTAGCTGGTCTCTATTGTGAGAAAGGGATGGTAACGTAGTAATTAAAGTAGTAGATATATGGACTAGTTTAGCTCAGATAAAATAAAGAGCAAGCTATTAGCTTGCTCTTTATTTTGGGATGCTATGTGCTTGTATATCGAGCAGGCCTATAGCTATAAGGGGCTTAACTACGATATAATAATGGAAGTGGAAATACGGTTCTTTCACCTTGGTGATCTACAGTTGGAGTGGTGAAGACGTAGACTAGTATTGTTTCAATGTACCATGGCTATAGAAGAATTTAACATGAAATCGTTTCAGATAGAATTTGAACCTATTGGTCGGCGTGGTAAGTGCTCTGCAGGAAAAACTCTCCTTCAGTGTGCACAACAATTAGGTGTGGGACTTATTAATATCTGTGGAGGACGTGGTAGCTGTGCTGGATGTAAAGTACAGCTTGTTGATGGAAATTGTTCAGTATTGACGGATAGCGAAAGAGGGAAACTTACCCTTCAGGAATTACAACAGGGGTTTCGCTTGGCATGTCAGGCTTATCCTATAACTGATTGTAAATTGAGAGTCCCGTCAGAGTCTATGAGTAGCCCTCAGCGTACTCAGGTAAACGGAAAAGATGTTCATATTGATCTCGACACTTCAATAACATCTTACCATTTGAAAATGTTAGCTCCTTCTCTTACGGATTTACAGGGTGACACAGAACGCATACTGGAGTCTCTAAGTAGTCAACACCAGGTGCAATGTCATGCAATTGACCTAGATGTTCTTCGTGAAGCTTCCTCTCAACTGCGGTCATGGGACTGGCAATGTAGCGCAGTCGTTCGGCATGAGGAAATTATTGCAATAAGCCCAGTCGGCAGCCGGCAGTTGGGGTTGGCTATTGACCTGGGTACCACCAAGATAGCGGGATATCTTGTTGATTTAAGTGATGGCAGAAACTTGGCTGCTATGGGAGATATGAACCCTCAGATAAGTTATGGAGAAGATGTTATTACCCGTATTTCCTATAGCATGGAATCTCCTGAAAATCGTGGCAGAATGCGTGAATCGGTTATTGATGCAATAAATAAAATGGCTAGAAATCTGTGTCTTGAAATTGGTGCCAGCCCTGAAGAAATAAATGAAGCAGTAATAGTTGGCAATACAGCCATGCATCATTTGTTTCTGGGTCTTTCAGTGGAGCAGTTAGCTCGTGTCCCTTTTGTGCCGGCGCTACGTCAAGCTATTGATACCAAAGCTCGCGATGTAGGCTTACGTTTTGCCCCCGGTTCTTATGTGCATATGTTGCCAAACATTGCGGGTTTTGTGGGCGCTGATCATGTGGCTATGTTACTGGCTATTGACCTAAGGAAAACTGTCGGAATTTCGCTGGCAATAGATATTGGTACCAATACCGAGATTTGTCTGGCAGTTGAGGGGAATTTGACAAGCGTTTCCTGTGCTTCAGGGCCTGCTTTTGAAGGGGGGCATATCAAAGATGGAATGAGGGCTGCCAGTGGGGCTATTGAGCGCATACAGATAGAACATGGTGAAGTACTGTATCAAACAGTTGATGGAGCGCTGCCAATTGGGATCTGTGGCTCAGGTATAATAGATATCTTAGCTCAACTATATCTCAATGACATTCTGGATGGGAATGGCAGAATGAAAGATAATTGCCCTCGGGTACGCAAGGTGGATGGGCTGCGAGAATTTGTTATTGTTGATGAAGAAGAACGAAGTGGAGCTGCTGCCATAACCATTACACAACAAGATGTACGTGAATTACAAATGGGTAAGGCAGCTATACAGGTAGGTATTCGAGCGCTACTAGAGAGCTCTGGACATTCTTGGGAAGATATAAACACTATTATTATTGCCGGTGCTTTTGGCAGCTATATCGATGTAGCTAATGCTATTGCAATTGGCATGTTACCAGCATTGCCGTTGGGTCAATTTAAGCAGGTAGGTAATGCTGCTGGGGTGGGAGCGAAATTGGCTCTGCTGTCTTTAAGGAAACGTGCTGAAGCGCAGGCAATAGCATACAAGGCTTCTTACATAGAGTTGGCCACAACGCTAAATTTTATGGAAAACTTTATTGATGCTACATATTTGAAGTTAAATAAGAAATAGGGAGGTTAGACCCATGGAAACAAGGATTTCAAGTGCTACCCGGGAAGTGCTCATTAGCAGCGACAGGCCTACTGTCCTTATCGGTGAGCGTATTAATCCAACAGGCAGAAAAAAACTGGCTGCTGCACTGCTGGCAGGAGATCTAGAGCTTGTACGTCAGGAGGCCCTGTCTCAGGTTGAAGCAAAGGCTGATGTTCTGGATGTAAATGTTGGTGCGGCTGGTGTTGATGAGGTGGATTTACTACCAAAAGCGGTACAAATAGTGATGGAGGCAGTGGATGTGCCCCTTTGCCTTGATAGTAGCAATCCCAAGGCATTGGAAGCTGCTCTCAAGGTATACAAGGGCAAGGCGCTTATCAACTCGGTGAATGGCAACGAGACCTCATTGAAGGAGATGCTACCATTGGTGAAAGAGTATGGGGCAGCTGTGATTGGGTTGACCATGGATGATGAAGGAATACCAAAGACTGCAGACAGACGTGTAGCTATTGCTCACAGGATTGTGGAACGGGCAGAGACGATAGGTATTCCTAGAGAAGATGTAATAATTGACTGTTTAAATATGCCGATAGGTGCAGATAATAAATGTGCATTGGCAGTTATTGAGGCAATTAGAAGGGTTAAGGCTGAATTAGATGTAAATATGACCCTGGGAGGTAGCAATATCTCCTTTGGTTTGCCAGATCGTAACTTGATTAATGCTGCTTTTTTGACCATTGCTATTGAGTCAGGAGTGACCTGCCCTGTAGTGAATGCGGAGCATGTACGTTCTGCTATTCTGGCTATTGATGCTGTATTGGGGCGAGATAATTATATGA
Source organism: Dehalococcoidia bacterium (assembly GCA_030602865.1). The sequence continues at coordinate 7,672 of JAUVYX010000002.1, forward strand.
TGCGATATATTAAAGCCTACAGACAGCGTAATAAATGATGCAGCCTGGTTTGATATATTGTTGCTGAATAATGTTACGGCTTTATGAATTTATATGGATAATAAAATGACTTATCGAATAAGGAATTGTTAGTCATTGAGTTATGGAAACGAAGTTAGTTGATTATAGTAAGTTCAGATTAAAGCCTGCGAAGGAAATACATGAGGTTTTTAACTGCGTAGAGCGAATATTTATTCTGTCCTGCGCTAAATGCTTTCAAAGATTTGAACAGCAAAATACAGCAGAATATACTGAATTACTGAACATACTGGATGAGGAAGATAGGGAAAAACTGATAGGGCACGCTCAAATTGACTTCCTGTGCAACAATATTCTATCTGGAAAAGCAATATCAAAACTTCACTTATCTGGTTGCGATGCTGTAGGAGTAATATCTTGTGGACTGGGAGTTCAGTTTGTGGCTGAGTTGCTTGAGAGGAAGCCTGTCTATACCATGGCTGATTCAGTGCCGCAGAGTGGTAATCCTACTAGTGGAGTTGGCTATCATGGTGTCTCACTGGAACAGGAACAATGTGCTGCCTGCGGACAGTGTTATCTGAATTTGACCGGTGGTATTTGTCCTGTAATTGACTGTGCTAAGGGGTTGTTGAATGGTCCCTGTGGAGGGGCAAAGGATGGCAAGTGTGAGGTTGACCCCAACCTTGATTGCGCTTGGGTGAAGATTTATGAAAGAACAAGAACTCGTGGAGAGTCACTGGTACCGGAAATTGTTCAACTACGCGACTATTCAAAACCAGACATAGGTCTTACAAGTAACTTATCGCTGTTAAATCAAAATCTTAGAAATGAAGGCTTTTATGGTGGATTGCACCCACTGGAAGAAAAACAACGAACTGAGCATTTGGCTATAAAGGATTTTCCAGAGCCTGAAAGAGTAATCATATTTTTGTCTCAACACACTGGTAAGAAAGCCAGTTTGCTGGTTAAACCGGGAGATAAGGTGAAAGTTGGACAAATAATCGCTGAAACAGATGGTTTCATTTCTTCCAATATTCACTCCAGTGTTAGTGGGAAAATTGTTTCCGTCGAGGAGCGAATACACCCCGTGTTTCAACAAGGGGAGATAGCTGTAATTATTGAGAATAATAAGGAGAATAACCTGGATTCTTCTATTAAATCACGTGTTGATTTTGAATTTCTGTCAGGGGAAGCATTATTAGACATTATCAAGAAGAGCGGTATTGTGGGGCTTGGTGGTGCAATGTTCCCCACACAAGTAAAGCTTGCACCTCCTAAAAAAGTGGATACCCTTATAGTGAATGGATGTGAATGCGAACCATATTTAAATAGCGATAGCAGAATAATGATAGAAAATTCCCAGGAATTGCTCATTGGCATTGGATTTATACGCAAAATACTGGGTGTAAACAGGGTAATTGTGGCTGTTGAGAGTAACAAGCCCGAGGCAATTATAAGCCTTGGAGATGTCCTGAAAGGATCCCCTGTAGAGATGGTTTGCTTGAATACTAAGTATCCCCAAGGCGCGGAGAAAATGCTGATAAAGAGTATTCTTGGTAGAGAAGTTCCTAGAGGGGGACTTCCTTTTGATGTAGGAGTTATAGTGTCGAACATTGGTACTACCTTGGCGATTTATCAGGCGGTGGTACATGGAATTCCTCTATTCCAGCGGATAATAACCGTTTCAGGGGAGAATGCCAGGAAACCGGGCAACTATCGAGTAAGAATAGGGACACCTTTTAAGGATATAGTGGATCATTGTTTCGCTGTGGATAAGGCGGATTTATTGAAAGAGTATGAGCTGAAAATGGGTGGGCCGATGATGGGAATTTCTCAGGCGAGTATGGATTCATCAGTGATTAAAGGAACTTCAGGGCTTACCATGCTTAAACGGTCTCCCGTGAAACTGTCCGAGGATGGGACTTGCATAAAGTGTGGCAGATGTGTAGATGTTTGTCCTATGGAATTATATCCTCTCTACTATGCCTTTTATGGGAAGAGGAAGGAATTGGGTGGTGCGAATGATTATAATGTGCAGGATTGTATTGAGTGCCGGGGTTGTGAATATATCTGTTCGGCAAAATTACCATTGCTGAGTTTTATAAAAAGGGAAAAGGAATATGCTCGTAATACAGCTAAAGCCTGATGACGAAATAAAACCCCACATAGCTGGCAAAAAACTCTTTATATTGGAGTGTCTTGGCTGCCAGGATGTCTATTCCCCCAGAGATGAGGTGAACAAGTTTATAGATAACTTGAAAGAGAAAGTAAGTGCTCGGGTGCGTATGGATTATATATGCAATCGTGACTTTGTTAGTGCATACATTAAGAGATATTCTAAACAGATTCAAGAAGCAGAGCGGGTTCTAATTTTTTCTTGCGGAGTAGGAGCACAGATTGTGGCCTCGTTAATGGAGCATAAAGTCGTTTATACCTGTTGCGATACGTTATACTTAAATGGATTTCAAGGGCTTAACGTTCAACAGTTTGATTGCTGTCAGTGTGGCGAATGCTATCTGAATTATACTGGTGGTGTTTGCCCTCTTATGAATTGCTCCAAGTCTTTAATAAATGGTCCCTGTGGTGGAGCAAAAGAAGGAAAATGCGAAGTGAATCCAGAGGCAGATTGTGTGTGGGGTGTTATTTACAACAGATTGGAAAAAATGAATAAACTGGACATATTGAAAAAGGTTTTGGTGCCTAGAAACTATTCTGAAGTGCTTACTCAGTCATTATCACGGGAGAAGATTGAACGATGAACTTTTCGGAAAGCTTGGAAAAGAAACAATTTATTGTCACCTCTGAAGTGGGACCTCCTAAGGGAATAAATATCGACAAAATAATTGATGAAGCAGAACTTTTAAAAGGGAAAATAGCTGCTTTTAATGTCACTGATATGCAAAGTTCAGTGATGAGACTGGGTTCCCTGGCAGTATGCCATTTGTTACAGGAAAGAGGAATGGAACCAATTTTTCAGTTGACTTGCAGAGATAGAAATAGAATATCCCTGCAGTCAGACTTATTGAATGCGTATGTATTGGGGATAAGGAATGTCCTTGCTCTAACCGGAGATCATCCTGTTCTGGGAGATCATCCTGGTGCTAAACCAGTTTTTGACCTGGATTCGGTGAGCCTTTTGCGGGTCGCTTCTGATTTGATGGAGGGAAGAGATATGAAGGGTAATGAATTGGACGGAAAACCCAACTTCTGCCTTGGAGCTGTAGTTAACCCTGGAGCTGACCCTATTGAACTCCAATTGCTAAAGATACAAAAGAAAATTGACTGCGGTGCGAAGTTCTTTCAAACTCAAGCTGTTTTTGACCTTGAAAAATTTAAGGGGTTTATGAATCAGGCACAGAAATTCGGTGTTCCCATTATTGGGGGTATTATTATCCTTAAATCAGCGGGCATGGCGAGGTTCATGAACGATAATATCGCAGGGGTACATGTTCCTGATAAGTATATAGAAAAGATGGCAAAAACTGATAAATTGGATAGACCTAAGGTAGCTATTGAGATCTCTACCGAATTGATAGAAGGGATGAAAAGTCTGTGCCAGGGTGTTCATATCATGGCTTTAGGATGGGAACGATATGTGCCTGATTTACTGAGGGCGTCATCCCTGAATTGATTTGGTACTTACTGAAGAGTTAAAGGGGGAACAACACATGGAGATGACACCGACAGCAAGGAGACTGGCAGCGGCCAGAGGAGAACACCTTGGTAAAATTCCCTTTGGAGCACGGATAGACCTGTGGTATAACTATAATTCTGGCCATAATACTTTGCCTGAGAAATATAAAGGGTGGGATCAGACATCAGTCATTCGCGATCAAGGAGCAGCGGCACAGTTGAGATATTTCTCTGTGGTCAAGGAGCAATACCATGATATGGAAGTGATTGAGAAAAATGAACCACCGTATATAAAAACAGAGTTCAGAACTCCATTGGGCTCAGTTTATAAGACAATGCTGTTTACTTCCCTGGAAGGTCCATGGATTGGTTATGAGGCAGAGAAACTATTTAAGAGTGAGAAGGATTACCCGATAATAGAATATGTATTGCAGCATACTATCCCTGTCCTTGATTCTGGCTTTGACGAAGTAAAAAGGAAAATGGGTGATGATGGTTTAGTAGTGACAGGAGTAGGCCTCTGGTCTCCCACGCAGCGTATTATGAGGGAAGTAATGGGATTTGAGACTTTCTTTTATGAACTGGCAGATCGACCTGCTAAAGTGGAGAGCTTGATTAAGAGCATGGAAAATCTCGCAAGAAAAAAGTATGAGGTTGGAATAAAGGCGGACCTGGAGATTTTCAATATAGGCAGTAATTGGAGCGATGATGTGCATACACCCGTGTTCAGGAAATATTTCATCCCCTGGTTCCAGGAAATAACTGAATTCCTGCATTCACATGGCAAGTTAGCGATGGCACATGTGGATGGAGAAAATAAGAGACTGCTACAGTTTTTCAGTGAGACTGGCATAGATGTGTGGGAGGCCTGGAGCCCGGCGCCCATGACATCAATTAATACCGCTGATCTCAGGAAAGCACTGGGCAATAAAGGGGTCATCTGGGGTGGAGTGCCCTCTACCTTGTTTGAACCTACCTATAGTAACGCGGAATTTGACCAATATGTAATTAATTTATTGAAGGAAATAACGCCTGGCTACAATTTTATAGTAGGTATGGGTGACAACCTCCCCTTTGATGGCGACATAGATCGGGTGGGTAGGATTGTTGAGCTAATCGACGAATATGGAAGGCTTCCTATTTCTTAGTAGGTTTGAGTATCAGTTTGTCAATGAGTGATGAAGCGAGGGAATGATATATGGATAATATGTATGGCAGTAAAAAATATATAGGGAGGTATTATTTATAATGTCGTATGATGCTACGAAGATGAAGGATTGGCAAATTGCAGAGGCAGCAGAAGCGAATATGCCTGGACCCGATGAATGGAGAGATAGGCTTAATTTGCAAAAGGATGAACTTTCCGCTTACGGGAGACTTAGTAAGCTCGATTTCATTAGGATAATGGAGCGGTTGAAGAACAATAAAGATGGAAAGTATATTGAAGTGACTGCCATTACTCCCACTCCTCTGGGTGAAGGGAAGAGCACCACCTCTCTTGGGCTTATGGAAGGCATGGGAAAGCGAGGTAAAAATGTAGGTGGCTGTCTTCGGCAGCCTTCTGGTGGTCCTACCATGAATGTTAAGGGAACTGCTGCTGGAGGAGGCAACGCGCTACTCATCCCGATGACAGAATTTTCCATGGGGCTCACAGGTGATATAAATGATATCGCCAATGCCCATAATTTGGCTATGGTGGCGCTTACTGCCAGGATGCAGCATGAATGTAACTATGATGATGATACATTAGCAAAACGAAGTGGTATGAGACGATTGGATATTGATCCAAACAGAATAGAGATGGGATGGGTCATGGATTTTTGTGCTCAAAGCCTCAGGAATATAGTTATAGGTCTTGGTGGCAAAATGAATGGCTTTACAATGGAATCTACATTCGCCATAACCGTTAGTTCCGAGCTTATGGCAATATTATCGATTGTTCGTGACTTGGCGGATATGCGTGAGCGAATGAACAATATTACAATTGCTTTTGACAAGCAGGGCAATGCGGTAACCACTGGTGATTTGGAAGTGGGTGGTGCAATGACCGCCTGGATGCGGAATACCATTAATCCCACATTGTGCTGTACGGCAGAGTATCAGCCATGCATGGTTCATGCTGGACCCTTCGCCAATATCGCTGTCGGTCAATCATCCATAATTGCCGACCGTATCGGTTTAAAAATGTTTGATTACCATGTTACAGAGAGCGGTTTTGCTGCTGATATAGGATTCGAGAAGTTCTGGAATGTGAAATGTAGGTTGAGTGGACTAAAACCAAATGTATCGGTATTAACCACATCAATCAGGGCATTGAAAATGCATGGTGGCGGACCTAAAGTAGTTCCTGGTAGACCTCTAGCTGATGAATATACCAGGGAAGACCTGGGATTGTTAGAAAAAGGCCTTCCCAATATGTTGCATCATCTCAATACTATCAGGACATCAGGTATCAACCCGGTAGTATGTATTAATTGTTTCACCTCCGACACCAAAGAGGAGATTGCTATGGTCAAAAGAGCAGCCGAAGCTGCTGGAGCACGATGTGCTGTGTCAACACATTGGGCTAATGGCGGTGACGGTGCCCTGGAGTTGGCAGATGCAGTGATAGATGCATGCGGCGATGATAATAACTTTGAATATCTTTACCCAAAGGAAATGAAACTCATGGATAGAGTAGATAAGATTGCCAGGGTGGTCTATGGGGCTGATGGTGTATCCTGGTCCCCTGAAGCTGAAGCCAAGGCTAAAATATTTGAGGCTGATTCTAAGTACGATGAATACGCTACTATGATGGTGAAAACTCACCTGAGCCTGACACATGATCCGACGCTTAAGGGAGTTCCTAGCGGGTGGATACTTCCTATCCGTGACATATTGATTTACTCTGGTGCTAAGTTTCTTTGTCCCTGCGCTGGTACTATTAGTCTTATGCCTGGCACAGGCTCCAATCCAGGATTCAGGAGGGTGGATGTCGATACCCGGACTGGAAAAGTCCAGGGGCTGTTCTAAGTAAGCCAATTATGGTCTTACCCTTCAGAAATTTGCACAGATTGTAAGAGGCTTTAATGAATAATAGATATTCTTGAAATGAAAGTACTGGGTATTGAAAGTTCCTGTGATGAAACTGCAGCTGCGGTAGTTGAGGATGGCAGATACATCCTGTCCAATATAGTTGCTTCTCAAATAGACATACATGAGCGGTATGGTGGCGTGGTACCTGAGGTAGCGTCGCGGCAGCATATACTTGCTATCATACCTGTGATAGAGCAGGCAATGAAAGAGCCGGGATTGATATGGAAGGATATTGATGGCATCGCTGTGACCTATGGTCCCGGATTGGCTGGTTCACTGTTGGTAGGGGTTAATGTGGCTAAAGCCATAGCGTTGGCCAGGCAGTTACCCATAATTGGAGTTAACCATATGGAGGCTCACATATACGCTAACTGGTTGGTCTCTCCCTCTCTACAGTTAGAAGAAGAGCAGGCGATTTTTCCATGTCTTTGCCTTGTCGTTTCAGGAGGACACAGCGATATTGTTTTAATGAAAGGTCATGGGCGATTTGAAAGACTGGGCAGGACACGTGATGATGCTGCTGGGGAGGCTTTCGATAAAGCAGCTAGGATTTTGGGATTGGGCTATCCAGGAGGACCGGCTGTTGAAAAGTCAGCCAGTAACGGAACACCCTCATATTCATTGCCCCGAGCATGGCTCAGAGGTAATTATGATTTCAGCTTCAGCGGTTTAAAGACAGCCCTATGGCATCTTGTCCAACGAGAGCAATTAATACCAGACGACCCCAGGGTGGCTGATATTGCAGCCAGTTTTCAAACTGCAATAGTAGACGTCCTGGTTACTAAGACATCAAATGCAGCCAGGGAGCTGGGAGTGAGAAAGGTACTGCTCAGCGGGGGGGTATCAGCTAACACTGTATTACGAAATAGTATGAGCGAGTCCTCGCCGGTTGATGTTCTGGTGCCACCTATTCATTTGTGTACCGATAATGCTGCAATGGTTGCTGCCTGTGGCTATTATCACCTGTTGAATGGGGAAGCAAGTAGTTATGATTTGGATATATTGCCCAGTCTAAACTTCGCTGAGAGGTAAATTATATTTCAGGATAAATGTTTCGTAGCCTCTTAAGATGTATCAATTGGTGTAATATTCATCTACTGTACATATTGTGGTACTGTTGCCATGTATGAATGTAGCGGTGCTTCGACTGTATATCAATTGTTCAACAGACAATCTTGGCAAGTGTATGCTGTACAAAACTGGCAGGTATACTCTGGATTATTAGCAATCTATTTTACGATGTCTTATTGGTAGAGCAATACGTTACAGCTTCTAGTTAATTGACAAGGGGACACTCTGAGCATTTTCCTTCCTTGCAGTAGTCCTTGTATAGGTGTATTAGCCCCTGCTGCTGGCAGGCATTAAATATGTGGTTATCTCCCAGGCTAAATTGAGCATGCATATGACGCGTTATAGTATTGTCCGCCATTCCCCGATGGCAGAGATAGAGATCCAGTGCTCTTTTGCTTATTACGGGTTTACAAATTGTTTCACCCCAGGCGAAGGCGAAAGGTAATATGACATTGACTGCGATTTGTGAAGCTTTGCTATGGCCTATCAGGGCTGTTTTTTGAACATGAAAAGGTGCGTTGAAGTATATCTGCTTTTGTAGATGCTTATCTCCAGATACCATTAAGCCTTCCTCAATTGAAGGTTGTCCAAGTACAGGTACTCCCTTGCAGACCAGTTCTAGTAAACTCCTCAAAAAGCCAGTTTTATGGTAGCGTTGGATTATATGGCCTAGAGCCAGGATGCGGCTTATGGGAGAATTGTGTGGATATATATGTGATAACTGCCAGTCGTCTTCATGCATGCTGATTCTGTCTTTTCGCATCGTTTTCCAAATGGTTTCCAGTATGTCCATTTTATGATCTATGTGTAAGACAGTTGCTTTTCGTTGAGATGGTAGTAATCCTGCTGTTCCCAGCAGACAAGCCTGTTTTGGATATACGATTTCGCGGGGCTCTAATCGCTCAAGGAAGTTAACTGGCAGTCTGCGTGCCAGTTCCTCAAACGGCTTCATGTTTTGAGAATACCCCAAAGCTCTCAACATGCCACGGAATAACACATGGCTGGGTTTTTCAAATCTCATTTGTGTTTGGAAAAGTGATGCCTTCTGTTTGAATCTTTGTTTACCTGCCATATTCAACAGGCTGTACAGGAAGTGATTATCTTGACGCTTGATTCGTTGATAGCAAGGTAGATGGTAATATTGCATCAGGTAGGGTTGAAGGTATAATTCACGTGGCAGACACAGTATTTGAATCAATCTACCATTTTTTGTACGAGTTGTGCTATTGGGATGCTGTTGTGCTACGATATGCAGAAGCACGTTGTCGTATTCGCTATTGTGCTGATGTCCGTGGCGATACCAATCGCTGGCATAAATGTGAACCTCGATATCTCCTCTGAGAAGTTGGCCGGAGCTATTTAGGATGAGTGCTCCTTGGAAATCTGGCCCATCATTTTCCTCTCTCTTTCCCAGGTAGACAATTTTTAATTGTTCTCCTTGATTGGTACAAAGTTGTTTTCCAAGCAGTTGCTTTACTACCAATATTAACTGTTCTTCGGTGATAAATATCCGTTTACGTGTATTTAATGACAAAAAATTACTCACTTCATTAGGATATATTTTTCTGTTTTTTTACCTGGTACTCGAAATTATTGTGCTCGGCAATGAGGCTAAGCAATGTGGCAGAAGTACCACGCGGCTGATACATGCCTGTTTCCCATTCACTTATTGTCTGCTGTCGGGTGCCTAATTCCTCAGCCATCTTTGTTTGTGTTAGTCCAAGGTGCCGTCTGAGAGTACGGACACTATCCTTGTCCCACTTCTGTTTAATCTTCTGATTCACTGAATTAAATTATATACGTTTTAGTGTAGAAATCAAGAGTCGGGGATATTCTTTCTAATCGCGATATGTTTCTTGAAAATAATATTATTTGTGCTATAATAATTAGCAGTCTCAATGTTAGACTGCTAGCAATTAGATACTTAGACTGCTAGTAATTATAAATAAAGAAAGGAGGGAGCATGGGAGACAAGATTATACCG
>JAUVYX010000009.1 GCA_030602865.1 Dehalococcoidia bacterium
ATATACTAATGATATGCTTTCAACAGATAAATGCAATGCCAGTAACATATCTCCGGCAAAAAGAAGTGATGCCATTATTGGTACCTGCCCCGAAAAAAACTCCAACAGCAAAGCCTTCAGTGACAACCGTATCCACATCAAACAGGGAAGGCAGACTGTTCGCATAACTGTAACTATCACTACTGAGCAGCATCAGCATTTACGGTCACTGGCAGATTCCAGCGGCTTCAACGCCTCGGAGCTTGTTCGTTATGCCCTGCTGCAGTTGTTTCGTAATCCCTGCATTTTTCTGTCAGCTGAAAACACAGACGATGGCTAGGACATATTTAGAAAGCCTGCTGGCAATCAGGACCGGCAGGTCAGAGGAAATAATCACGTCCTTTACTACCCACGATAGAGCGGGTGAGGACGGAAGGAGAATGAAATCATGCCGATTAAAGGAATATCAGACCAATTTAGACTACCTCGCCTGGGCAAAATCAGGCTGGGGATAATGGTGGAGAATGACAGGGAGCCATATCCTCAGCCCGTTGACTATTTTGTCTGTCCTGAGCAGGTGCGGAAGGTGTTCGGTGAAAAACCACGGGAGCTTCCTATCATGTTTCCATCGGAGGATGATGAAAAGTGGGCTTCCCAGTTCTACCGCTGCTATTCACGGTCCCGTGGACTGGTCTGCAAGGGAGATGGGCAGACGGCATCCGCCCTGGTGGATAAACACACGGGGCACCTTGCCCATAAATACTCGCATCGCACCGAGGTTAAGGAAATAAACTGCACCCCTGATCGTTGTCCTGCCTACGGCAACGGGCGTTGTCGCCGTGTGATGAATTTGCAGTTCCTGCTTCCCGACGTGTCCGGGCTGGGGATATGGCAACTCGATAGCTCCAGCTATCACAGTATCAGCAACGTGAACTCGGGGATAAGGCTGGTGAAATCACTTTGTGGGCATATCTCCATGATTCCGCTGGTGCTGAGGCTTATTTCTCAGCGGGCGCATCCCAACGGCGTCGGTAAAACGGTCTATGTCCTCTCACTGGACATGGTCGGCACGCTGGCTGACCTGATGCAGGCAGAGAAGCAGCATTCGTGGAAGGTATCCCTGCCGGATTCCGATGACGAGGCTCCAGACGACCTTTTCCCAGGAGAGGTGCTGGAAGAGTTATCTGCTTGCCAGGTGATGGCAGATAACCCTGCTTATAAAAGCATAAGCGTAAGCGATAATAATAATTCAAGAGATAATATAAGCATTAACAAAAGCTTAAGCTTAAGCTTAAGCAGAGAAAATAGAACTGGACAGCATCATGAAAAGGAGGTTTCGCCATGTGGCTCAAGCTCAAGGAAGGACAAAGCTTACAGGCATCCATCGACATCTCAAGCATTAAAAGCGTCGCCAAGCACTGGACGGGCAGCCGGCTTGAACCGTGCATGGGAGAGGGCTGTCCCTGCTGTCTCAGACGACTGCCACGGCGCTGGAGATACCAGGTCAGCCTCTTTGCAGAGGGGGAGGAGCAGAGCTGGGAATTTGGAGAGGAATCGATGAAGGATATTCAGCGGATAAGACACGACGATAACCGGATAAAGGTCACCATCGCCCGAAGCGGGCAGGGGAAGAGTACTCGCTATAAAGTCCTGCAGAGTGGCGTGCAGTGTACTGAGCAGGGGGAAGATGAGCCAGGGTCGGAGATTAAAGGTGGTGTCGGGACTTTGCGACTTGTAAATAAATATACAGTGGGAAGATATGGACACCTCGTCAGGCATTAGGGCATGAGAGCGGATGGGACGCTATAGAGTTTTCATGGTGAAATCAGTCATGAAAAAGGAGAAGTCAGCTATGAAAGACAGGTTAAAGGTGCTGTATGTGGCGCTGGAGAAAGGGAACTACGAATTGGCAGCACATGCGCTGGTCTATGGCATGGTGAAGGCGAGCATAGATATGAAGGACCCCATCCTTTGTCATTGCGAGGAGCCGAAAGGCGACGAAGCAATCTGTGATGAGGGGTGTTTGGGGACTCGTAAGGCAGGGAAGCCCTGCCCCACCCGGATTGCCGCGCTGCGCTCGCAATGACGGGGAAAGAGACGGAGTACTGAAGACAGGAATGACAACTTCAACCATGTCATACCCGTTATTCTTCTTGTCATACTCGCGGAAGCGGGTATCCACCATCAGGCTCGCTTTAAGGCGGTGAGTTCAATATTTAAAAGAAGGTTGTTTATAGTGCTGTTATCCTTGAGGGGGTGATTGCATTCGCAGTGGCGAATACCCGGGTAGATTCCTGCTTTCGCAGGAATGACAAAGGGAAGCAGGAATGACAAAGGGAAGCAGGAATGACAAAGGGAAGCAGGAATGACAAAGGGAAGCAGGAATGACAAGGAAGATCAAAAATTAAAAATAAAAAGTTAAAGATTGGGAAAGGGAGAGAGAGGATGGGGTTTGCAGGATACAAGCCATGGATGGAAGCATGACAATTTCTGAGAGCAAGAAAATAAGGCGAGGTTTAAAAAACAATAGTGGTAAAAAAAGGAGGTCAGAAGGGTAATCAGAACGCCCGCAAGCACGGGTTCTACAGCCATGCTCTGACCGAGGCGGAAAAGCTTCTTATGGAGGAGGCGCTGGAGTTGCAGGGACTGGACCAGGAAATAGCCCTGCTGAGAATGAAGCTGGCAGAACTGGTTAAGGATTGCCCTGACCGAATTGACCTGTATCTTGCGGCGGCAAATACCATCGCTCGACTGGTGACGACCAGGTATCAGATAAACAAGGAGCAGAAGAATTCGCTCAGGGAGGCGATATCAAAGGTGCTGAGCGATGTGGCTGCTCCGCTGGGTATCGGAGTGGGAATAGGTGCCGGTATGAAGCTGACAGGCAAATAAAGGGACATATAGCTTATAGCAAGAAGGTGATACCTTATAGTGACTAGTGCCTCCTAATTCTTGACCCAAACTCTAAGCACTAATTTCTAAACTCTAAACAAATTCAAAGTACCAGGCTCTAAATCCAAAACTCAATGACTCCGCACCGATTTCTCGTAGCTCGTGGCTCCTCTCCACCCCGATACCGGGTAGATTCCTGCTTTCGAGGGCACTTTCCACTTGTCATTGCGAGGAATATTAACAACGGAGTAATTCCTCAACCTCGCCGTCATTGCGAGGAGTCGATAGACGACGAAGCAATCTGGGAGGTATGGTGTTCTGGTGGTGTAATGCAATGGCCGCAGGGTTTTTCTATACCCGTCCCGACACGCATCCGCCCAGATTGCCGCGCTGCGCTTGTAATGACGATAATCACCCTCATATGTCATACCCGCGGAAACAAGTATCCACACCAAAGTTAGCTTGAAAGATGAAAGGTAGATAATACGGTTTCGAAGCGAGACGGAGGACCGAGGGAATACATTCGCAGTAGCGAATACCCGGGTAGATTCCTGCTTTCGCAGGAATGACAAAAGGGAGTGCAGGAATAATAAGAAGGGGTGCTATTTATACACCCCTTCCTGTTTATGTTTTATTAGCAGATATGTTTACTCTATTACCTTATCATCTTGCCTGGCAGCCACAGGATTATCTGAGGGAATATCACGCACAGGATAATTCCTACGATAATAAGACCGATAAAGGGAAAGACACCCCGGATTATGTCGGCTGTAGTCACCTCCAACTCAGGGGGGGCTGAACCTTTAACGAAGAATATGGCAGGAGCCATGGGAGGAGTATTGAATGCCATCTGGAGATTAATACATATCATCATTGCAAACCAGAGAGGGTTGAAATCTAAAGCAAGGGCCAATGGGGAAATTATCGGGATTATGATGAACAGGATTCCTATCCAGTCAATGAAGAAACCGAGGATGAAGACGATGAACATAATCACGGCAAAAGCACCCCACCGTCCGAAAGGAGCATTCATGATGTAATGCTCTACTACATCTCCACAACCCAGGCTGAGAAATATACCTACGAAGGCAAAGGACATTGTCCCTATGAAAGCAACGAAGGCGTAGATTCTCAGTGTTTCAAGAGTGATATCTTTTAGTAAATGCCAGCTATACTTGCGGTGGGCGACAACCAGGAGTGTTGATGCTATGGCACCTACGGCTGATGCCTCAGTAGGCGAGGCAATACCGAGAAAAATAACACCAAGAACAGAAAAGACAATTATTGCTGGTGGCACCAGTGAGACAACAAGCATTCTTACTTTCTTCAAAAAGGGGACTGTTCTGTCTTCAACAGGGACCACTGGAGCGATACCTTTTTGAAAGAAACAACGTATAGCAATGTAGCTAACATATAGCAAAGAAAGAAGAAGCCCTGGTCCAAAGGCTGCCATAAACAGCTTGCCTACCGAGATCTGAGCCATGGGCCCATAAATTACCAGCATAATGCTTGGTGGAATAAGAATACCCAGTGTTCCACCAACAGCACAGGAGCCGGCGGCCAGGCTTTTACTGTAACCTCGCTTTATCATCGAGGGGAGAGCAACCAGGGTTAACATAGTAACCGAGGCGGCAATTACTCCCACACAGGCAGCCATAACAGTACCTACCAGTATAGTTGTTATAGCAAGACCACCCCTAAACCCTCCAAACCATAGGAACAGGGCGCTATACATATCTTCCACTATTCCTGAACGCTCCAGCATAAGGCCCATAAAAACAAACATCGGCAGCGCCAGAAGGCTGTAGCTTTGCGCCAAATTATATATGCGCATATAGAGTATCTCGAATGTTGTCGTCGGGGATAAACATAAATAACCAACGATAAGCGCTATAGCGCCAACGACAGCACCGATATAGTAACCGCTCAAGACGGCAAGCAGGATGCCACCGAGCATTATCAGGGTAATAACTTCGGGACTCAGATTAATCATAAGGTTTATTCCTTACTAGCAGGTATAAATCACGGAAAAATTGAGCTAAACATTGGAGGGCAAAGATGCATAGTCCTACAACCATTACTGTTCTAAAGGGAGCCGCCGGAGGATACCACCAGCTCTCAATTCTTACCTCGCCCGTTACCCATGACTTCACCGCCCATTGGAAAGAGGTATTTATCAATACATAAAGCAATGGGAAAAGCAATAGCAGGCAGAAAACAACGTCAATAACTGCCTTTTTTCGTGCAGATAATTTTACATATATAACATCAATTCTAAGGTGCCCCTGATGAAGATGAACATATCCCCAACCCATAAAAATGATAGTGCCACCGAGCATCATGCCGACAAGATGTGCCCATGTTGTTGGGGCATCGAAAACATATCTCATCATGGTTTCATAGCCCAGTATCAGGATGAGAGCAACACAAGCCCAACTGAATATTTTCCCGGTGTACTCGCTAATTGAATCAATAACTTTTAGTACTTTTTTCAATATTGCCTCACAATTACCCCTCACCCTGGGTAGGGTACCCAGGGTGAGGGGTAAAACTTAATGTCTCTTGGACCTGTTTATATTTAGCTATAGGCGCGGAAACGCTAAGCGTACAGCCTGTTGATAAGCATACATGGAGTCGTATACCTCGGCATATAGAGGATCCTTGGATTTGGCTTCAGCGTAGAATGCAGCCGATTCTATAGCATATGCATCTTCTATCTCATCGGAAAGGAATTCTACCTGACAGCCATAGTCTACGAACTTTTGGGTAGACTCTACATCGTTGGCCACAAAGTACCAGTAAACCTTGAGCACCAGGGCCTTGAATTCGTTTTCTACTATAAGCTGGAGGTCAGCTGGCAGTGCATCCCATTCATCCTGGTTAACATATGCGTTCTGCCATTCCATTGGCTGACGTGTCCCTGAGAGATAGACATAGTGAGCTACTTCCTGGTCTGCACCATCCCAGTTACCCGTTGGGTTAGTATGATCAAAGGCATCGATTACGCCTCGTTGCATTGATTCATAGATTTCAACAGAGGGGAAGTGTACCATTGAGATACCCATCCTTGCCAGAATTTCACCGCCATCACCAAAAGCGCGCATTTTCAGCCCTTGAAGGTCATCCAGTGTGGTTACTTCCTTGCTGGAAGACATGAATATCTCCGGAGTCAGCATAATCCCGCAACCCGGGAGCATGTGCACATTCATCCCGGAAACCATCTTGTCCATCAGTGCTGTGCCACCACCTGTTTCCATCCAGCCGAGAAACTCGATAGGAGACATCCCGCCCGAAACATAGGTAAACAGACTGGCAGCGGGAAAGTGTGTCACCCAATACCCGGGGCAATTTAAGCCAAAGGCTATGGCGCCGGTATCTGCCGCGTCAAGTTCTGTTTCCGCGGGTATAATACCACCTGCAGAGTACAAGTTAATCTCTAACCGTCCACCGCTGGCAACTTTAATTCTTTCACAGGCTTCTTTCTCCATTGCGTATGCAGGTGATGATGGCTCCGCATGGGTTTGTCCAACCCACTTAATTACTTCACCTGCAGGAGCAGGGGTAGGTGCCTCACCAGCAGGTGCTTTAGGGGCACAACCAGCAGCAACCATGCTGATAACCAACATCGCTGCCATTAATATTATAACTACTTTTGATTTCACTTTATCTGTTCCTCCTTTTTATAAATCCAATCCTTAGTGATATTCATCATCTTTCTGCTACATAGACAGCCTCCTCTAATCATTCACTATAATTAGACTCCATTATTTACCTGTCAATAACTAAACAAACGATACATTCATACACTAGTACTTATAGCTTGAGTTGTCAAGGAGTTTCAACGATTATATTGTCGAGATTCGTTAAAAATGTCCTCTATCTATGACAGGACAACCCTGGGCTGGGTAATAAACTTGCTGGTAGGAGAAGGACTACTATTAGTGCTGTTTCTCTAACTCCTCTCGATTAAGCCAGTATTTGGGCTTTCCTCCCTTAAAGACCTCAACGATCTGGCTGAACACCCCACGCCGGAGGGCGAGAAACGAGTTCTCCGAATACCCTGCAGAATGCCCGGTGATAATGACATTATCAAGTTTCAATAAAGGCTCATCGGTGCGGCATGGCTCATCCTCAGTTACATCAAGCCCCGCCCCAGCAATTCTGCCCGCTTTCAATGCATCGTAAATTGCCTTATTATCCACTAGTCCACCTCGTGCTGTATTCACCAGGTAAGCCGTCTTTTTCATTTTTCCAATCGTCTCGGAGTTGAACATGTGAAAAGTCGATTCCGACAGAGGGGCATGTATGGAAATGACATCAGAGGTCCTTAGCAGGGTATCGAAATCCACCAGTTCCACACCTATCGATTTTGCATCATCGGGAGAGATAAAAGGGTCGAAGGCTATAACCTTAAAATCAAATGCCTGTGCTCTTCTAGCCACGATGCGGCCGATGCTTCCCATGGCAAGCAGACCGAAGGTCTGTCCCTCCATGCGGAATACCGGGTAGTTTTCTACCCATGACCATCCTGCTCCTTTCCACTCTCCATTCTTTATTTTCTGGCTGATGTTAAGCTTTCGCATCAAAGCAAGTGTCAGTGCCATGGCATGGTCAGCCACATCCTGCTCACAATAACCACGTAAATGAGTGGCATAGACTCCATGACGGGTAAGCGCAGGCAGATCCAGTGCATCAAATCCTATCCCCATCCGAACGGCGACTTTGCACTTTTTAGCAACGTCCAGTATCTTATCTGTAATCGGGACGGAAGCTGTCACCAGCGCATCAGCGTCAGCAGCCAGCGGCAGGGCGCTTGCTTCATCCATGACATTTGCCATGATTATTTCGCCATCTACCTCCTCCAGCATTTTCTTCTCTATTGCCATATCAACCTTGGGATAGTCCAGCACCAGCACTTTATACTTCGCCATAGCTCCTCCTTTAATTTAAAAAGTCAGACATGATGATAAACAACACTATTGTAGATGTCAACTATTTGCTATTGCTGGTTAAAACCCGGTAGAAGAGTTATGGCTATTTGCCTTTCGTCATTGAGAGGAATACTAGCAACGGAGTAATCCTTCAACATCTCTGTCATTGCGAGGAATACTAGCAACGGAGCAAGCTCTCAACCTCTTTGTCATTGCGAGGAGTCGATAGACGACGAAGCAATCCCTCTCTAATTGTCATACCCGCGGAAGCGGGTATCCACACCAATGTTGATTTGATAGCGGAAAGGTGAATAATAAGGTTTCGAAGTGGGACGGAGGACCAAGGGATGGAATGCATTCGCAGTGGCGAATACCTGGGTAGATTCCTGCTTTCGCAGGAATGACAAAAGGGAGGCAGGAATGACAATCCTTATTTGTCATCCTCGAGGGGTGAGCCGAAGCCCTGAACATAGCGAAGGGGCAAGCGACCGAAGGATCTCCCTGCTGGCTATATTCGATACGGAGAGGTTCTTCGCTGCGCTCAGAATGACAAAACACCGCCCAGATTGCCACGCTACGCTCAGAATGACGATAGTTCGCCCAGAATGATAATTTTCATGTCACGCTGACCAAATTATGGTTGACGACAAACATAAACAGGTATAGATTGTATGTTAGTTATGATGAAGTAATTGTCATCAATATGGTAACGAAGCCCTATAGAGGTGTGTTAATTAGGGATGAAGGTAAAAGAGAGCATAATACTTAATGATATTGCGCAAAAGTGATTACGGTTGCGCAACTTGCTTTTTAAAATACCAAAAGGATAAACACAGAAATCTGAGTATAAATATAGCAGGATGGTGTAAGTGGCAGGAAGAAGATTCAGGATTGGCAAGCTGGGCTGGCAGGGGAAACTGACAGGGTTAATCACGCTGGTACTGGCCACAGTATTACTCATCCAATCAGCCTACGTCATTCCATATATCGAGAAAAATGAAGTGGAGCACGAACAGGTTCAGCAGGAAGAAATCGCCCGCAATATCGCCCGGGAAATGGACACCGACCTGCAGCAGTTAAGTGGCAGACTAATTGAGCTATCCAAATGTACAGAATTCCGCAGCATGAATTTAGCTGCCCAGCAGGAGATTATCAATACAGTTGCTGAAGGGTCCATGCGATTCATATCACTTTTCGTGATGGATGCCGACGGCTGGTTCATATTGGGTAGTAGTGAAAATGACTTATCTATGTATACCACCAGGAGCTATGCTGATATGCCGTACTTCACCATTCCGGTTGAACAGGGTGAAACGTATTATGCCGTTCCCAGATTCTATCCCGCGGTAAAACTTTTGGCTGTTACTATCGCTGTACCGATAGAATCAGATGCAGGAGAAAGGGTGGGGGTGCTGCTGGGAATGCTAACGATGAATCACCTGATTGAAATGGTAACGGACTACCCGCTTGAAGAGGGAATGGTCGCCATCGTGGTAGATAAGGAAGGCACGGTGCTGGCCCACTCAGATATAGACCTGTTTGCGCTGGAAGAAGGGCCGCTTTCATTAGATTACAGTAATTGGCCGATGGTGCAATCCGTCATGGCAGGAGAGTCGAGCGGGTCTCAACTATATGAGCACGATAACAGATCTTACTTTGGCACATATTACATCCTGGAATCCAATGGCTGGGGGGTGGTGGTAGAATGTCCCATGAACCTGGTCGTGGCAGAAGCCAGTGCGATATCGAGACGCATGAGGCTACTAAGCGGAGCTGTCTTTACTGCTGTGTTGTTTCTGACGCTCATAATTGCACGGCAGATAATGGCAGGGGAGAGGGAATTAGTAAATAAGCTGGAGCGAAGCGAGTTCAACTTCCGGACTATAGCCAACTTTACCTATGGCTGGGAATCGTGGGTTGACCATGATGGAAAATTTACTTATGTTTCCCCTGCATGTGAACGGATAACAGGATATAGTGCCGGTGAATTTATAGGTAATTCGAGTTTGATGGAAAAGATTGTTCATCCTGACGACCATGAACATGTTGCCAATCACATGATTCGGGAGTTTAAGGAAAAGGGCGTATTATCGCTGGACTATCGCATCATCACCCGTAGCGGCGAGGAGAAATGGATAAATCATGTGTGTCAATCGGTGTATAGTGCTGGAGGAGCATGGATTGGACGTCGCTGCAGCAATCGTGACATAACGGAAAGCAAGCAGGATGAAGCCGTGATATGACAGTCACTTATTGATAGAGAAATGATGATAAGGGAGATTCATCATCGTGTTAAAAACAACATGCAGGTAATATCAAGTATTCTCAGGCTGCAATCAAGGCAGATTGAAGATGAACGGTTACGGGCGATGTTCGGGGAGAGCCAGGAGCGCATACAAGCAATAGCGCTTATACATGAGAAGCTGTATCAGTCCAGTGAACTGGCAGGAATTAATTTTGGCGGGTACCTCCGCAGTCTTGTTACGCATCTATCCACTGTCTATGGAGTTAACCAGGATAAAGTGAAGATTGAGATAGATGCAGAAGATATACTGCTGGATATTGCCACGGCGATGCCCTGTGCCCTGATCGTCAACGAACTGGTGTCTAACTCTTTTAAATATGCCTTCCCCAGCGGTAGAGAAGGGAAATTACGTGTTAATCTTAATCATCATGGAGATAACGAATTAGTACTGATGGTAAGTGATGATGGAATAGGTTTTTCTGAAAAAGATTTCCATAACCAGAAAAAGATGGGTTTTCAACTGGTAAACACACTGGTTGCCCAGCTTGGTGGTAATATAAAACTGGATGGTGATGGAGGAACAAGGTTTAGAATTGTATTCAAGCAACAAAAATTACAAAGGGAGAGGCAAGAATGACGAAGAAGATGAAAGGTGAAAACTAAAAAGTTAAAGATTAGGAAAGGGAGAGGGAATGGCAATCCAATCATGTCATACCCGCGGGAGCAGTTATACATTCCAACCATGTCATTCCTGCGAAAGCAGGAATCTACCAGTTGTTGACTAAAAAAGGTAAACATGGAATTACATGCAAAGTGAAAGGATGAAACAGTATTTTGTTTACATACTGGCAAGTGGTTATGATGGTACTTTGTATATAGGTGTTAGCTCAGATTTGGATAAGAGGGTATATGAGCACAAGAATAACATGGTTGCTGGATTTACCAGGAAATATGGAGTTCACAGGCTTGTTTATTATGAAAATACAAATGATATTAAAAGTGCTATAAATCGAGAGAAGCAAATCAAGAAATGGAAAAGAGAATGGAAGATTGAACTTATTGAGAAAGAGAATCCTGGATGGAAGGACCTATATTGTGGGATCGAGTAAATATCCCTAACCATGTCATACCCGCGAAAGCGGGTATCCACCATCAGGCTCGATGTAAGGCGGAAAGGTGAAATGATAGTTTCGAAGCGATACGGAGGACTAAGGGGGAATGCATTCGCAGAAGCGAATACCCGGGTAGATTCCTGCTTTCGCAGGAATGACA